>JAZSNJ010000038.1:0-5933 GCA_045536355.1 Clostridia bacterium
TCTCTGTATGAATGAATAATGTCTTTATAATGGTCGCAAAAGAGTGTTTCGGATGTAGGCCTAACACAAAGTCTTTCCTGAAGCTTTTCTTCGCCGCCGTGAGTTACCCATGCAACTTCGGGAGCAAAACCCTCAACATGGTCTTTTTCTTTCTGCAAAAGGCTTTCGGGGATGAACATAGGCATATAAACATTTTCAACACCGTCAGCTTTAAAGATAGCATCTAATGTTTTTTGAATGTTTTCCCAGATTGCATATCCATAAGGACGGATAATCATACATCCTCTTACATTTGAATAATCAACAAGGTCAGCCTTTTTAACGATATCTGTATACCATTTTGCAAAGTCAACCTCCATTGATGTTATGTCTTCTACAAATTTTTTACTTTCTGCCATAAACGAAATTTCTTCCTCTCTGTTATTCTATAAGACACACAGCGTGTGCCTCAATACCTTCTTCTTTTCCGCAATACCCCATACCTTCCGAGGTGGTTGCTTTAACATTTATCTTATCAATTTCTATTTGGAGTGCTTTTGCTATATTTTCACGCATAGAATTTATATAAGGCATAAGCTTTGGTTTTTGGGCTATAATTGTAGCGTCAATATTTACTATTTTGTAAGGTGCTATAATGTCTTTTGTATATTCTAAAAGCTTTATGCTCGAAATCCCCTTATACTTTTCATCTGTGTCAGGGAAGTGATAGCCGATATCCTTTTTTGCCGCCGCTCCCAAAAGTGCGTCCATAACAGCGTGTAGTAAAACATCAGCATCAGAATGGCCCAAAAGACCAAGCGAATGCTCTATCTTAACGCCACCTAAATATAAATCTCTATCTTGTACAAGCCTGTGAAAATCAATGCCGTGTCCAATTCTCATTACACTTCACCTCTTAACTGTAAATATGAACTGATAAAAAGATAGTCTTCAGGAGTGGTAAGTTTAATGTTTAGTGAAGACCCCGCAACAAAGCTGACTTTTTTCCCCGTTTGTTCCAAAAGTGCACAATCGTCAGTTGCGTTTATATTGTTATCTTTAGCATATTTATGTGCCTTGATTAAAAGTTCTTTGTCAAAAACCTGAGGTGTTTGTATTAAAGCAGTTTTGCTTCTGTCAACAGTATCAGAAATATTACCGCTTGTGTCTATTGTCTTTAAAGTATCTTTTGCCATAATGCCTGTAGCAGCTGCACCTGTTTCAATGCCTTTTAAAATGGTGTTATGTAAAACGGACGGAGGAAGAAGTGGCCTTGCCCCGTCATGAACTGCTATTGTTTTAATGTGTTCTGCTACTGCATCTAAAGCATTTAAAATGCTTTCCTGACGGGTTTTACCTCCACGCACAATAGTTTTTACTTTTTTATATTCGAAATCATTTATAATGTCATTTAAAAGGGGGATATCTTCCTCTTTTGCAGAAATAATAATTTCTTCAACTAAAGGACAGTCCTCAAAAACATCAAGAGTATATGAAATAATGGGTTTATCTTCAACAGACAAAAAAATCTTATTAAAATCAAGCCCCATTCTTTCGCCCTTTCCTGCTGCTGCAATTACAGCTGAAACTTTGGCGCCTGATTGACCATTATTAAATATACCGTTTATAATTTTTCCCATAAAAACCTCTTAAACTTATTAATCCATTTTATTATATATAATTTTATATTTAATTGCAATAGTAAACCGTAAAAAATATTGACAAAATTTGCAGTTTGACTTAAAATTATAGTTGAGAAAGTTTTGATTGTAACCTATGTAAGGAGTATAAATAATATGACACTTGACAAGCTTAAAATAGGACAAAAAGGCATAATTTTAAATGTAAAAGGCGAAAAGGCATTAAGATGCCGTCTTTTGGATATGGGTCTTATTCCCAAAACAGAAGTAACAGTTATAAAAGTTGCCCCTATGGGAGACCCTATTGAGCTTTTTGTAAGAGGATATGAACTTACAATAAGAACAGAAGATGCACAAAAGATTGAGGTAGAAGAAATTTAAGTTTGAAAGGAACAAGCAGATGATTTTTGCACTTGTAGGAAACCAGAATTCGGGTAAGACAACACTTTTTAATCAGTTAACCGGCGCAAACAGGCATGTGGGAAATTTCCCCGGAGTTACTGTTGACTCTACTTTGGGTAATATTCAGGGACAAAAAGATAAAGTTGTGGTAGACCTTCCCGGGATATATTCTATGACCACATTTACCCACGAAGAAAGAGTTGCAAGGGATTTTATATTAAACCAAAAGCCAGATGGTATTATAAACATAGTTGATGCTACAAATATTGAGAGAAATTTATATTTGTCGCTTCAGATTTTATCTTTAAACATTCCAACAGTTATTGCGCTTAATATGATGGACGAGGTAAGAAACAACGGTGGCACAATAGATATAAACAAAATGTCAGATGCTTTAGGTATACCTGTGGTTCCCATATCTGCAATAAAGAATCAGGGTATAGACGAGCTTATAGAAAAAGCAACCGAAACTGTAAAAAACAATGTGCGCCCCAAAGTGCATGATTTTTGTTCTTCAGGTCCTGTGCACAGATGTATTCACGCAGTTTGCCATATTATAGAAGACCACGCCGAAAATGTAGGATTATCAAGAAGATTTTCAGCTACAAAATTAATTGAGGGCGATGAAGATATAACAAAGAGACTTGAACTTAATAAAAACGAATTAGAGTTAATAGAACATTCGGTTTTGGAAATGGAAACTGAAAGTATGCTTGACAGAAATGCTTCAATTGCCGATATGAGATACACATTTATAGAAAATGTGTGTAAAGAGACTGTGGTAAAAAGCAAGGAAAGTATTGAAAGAAAAAGAAGCAGAAAGATTGATTCTGTTTTAACAAACAAGTATTTGGCAATACCACTTTTTATTTTGATTATGTTTGGCATATTCTATCTCACTTTTAATGTTATAGGAGCATTTTTAAGTGATATGTTATCATACGGTATTGATTACTTTACATCGCTTGTTGATAATGCCTTAACAGCTTATGGCATAAATCAAGTGGTACACAGCCTTATAATAGACGGGATTTTTGCAGGTGTGGGAAGTGTACTTAGCTTTTTACCACTCATCGTAGTACTCTTTTTCTTCTTATCTGTTTTAGAAGATACAGGGTATATGGCAAGAATTGCCTTTGTTATGGATAAGCTTTTAAGAAAGATAGGACTTTCGGGAAGAAGTATTGTTCCAATGCTTATAGGTTTTGGGTGTACAGTTCCTGCCATAATGGCAACAAGAACTCTTTCGTCAGAAAGAGACAGAAAGATGACAATAATGCTCACCCCGTTTATGAGCTGTTCGGCAAAAATTCCTATTTATGCAGTTTTCGCTGCGGCATTTTTCCCAAAGCACAGTGCTTTAGTTATGATTTTTATGTATCTGTTTGGTATAGTTACAGGAATTGTAACAGCACTTATATTAAATAAAACTGCATTTAGAGGAAATCCTGTTCCTTTTGTAATGGAACTTCCAAATTACAGATTTCCGTCATTTAAAAGCGTAATGCTTTTAATGTGGGACAAGGCGAAAGACTTTATTGAAAGAGCATTTACAATAATTTTTGTAGGAACAATAATAATATGGTTCTTGCAAAGCTTTGATATAAGACTTAATGTTGTAACAAACAGTGAAGAAAGTTTACTTGCTATGGTGGCAAAACTCATTTCACCGATATTTAAACCAATAGGTTTTGAGGATTATAAAATTACAACAGCCCTTTTGTCAGGCTTTACTGCAAAAGAAGCAGTGGTAAGTACCTTAAGCGTTTTACTTGGCACTACAATGTCAAATCTCCCTTATGCATTAAACGGGCTTTTTACAACCATTTCTGCTGTAAGCTTTTTGGTGTTTACTCTTTTATACACACCCTGCGTTGCGGCAATTGCCACAGTGAAACAGGAATTAAACTCTGCTAAAAAAGCATTCTTTTTTGCAATTTTACAATGCATAATTGCATACATAGTTTCGTTTTTGGTATATAATTTAGGAATGATTTTACTATGAAAATTATTGATATAGTTTTAGTTTTAATAATAGTTTTACTCTTTATATGGGGTGTTTTTAAATCACGGAAATCAAAATGCAGTTTTTGTGATAAAGACTGCCCCTTTAAAAACAACAAAAAGGATTAATTACTTATGAAAAACAAACAAAATGCGGCAATAATATCAGCAATTATAAGTCAGACCATTTTTGGCTTTAGCTTTATGTTTTCAAAAATAGCATTAAATTACGCAACTCCTATGGTACAACTTGCCGACAGACTCTTAGTTGCGTTTATTGCGCTTACATTAATACTTTTATCAGGAACGGTAAAGGTAAGCTTTAAGGGTAAAAAACTTTATAAACTTTTTCTTCTGGGACTTTTTCAGCCAACCCTTTACTTTGTGTTTGAAAGCTACGGAATAAAGCTTACAAATTCAACTTTTTCATCAGTTATGATAGCTCTAATTCCTGTTGTGTCTTTGGTATGTGCAATATTTACTTTAAAGGAAATGCCAAGTGTTTTACAGGTTGTATTTTCTATCCTTTCAGTTTTGGGCGTTATTATAATGGCACTTTTAGGCAAATCTCAGGGAATTGTAACTTTAGTTGGTGTTTTATGTCTTTTAGGCGCAGTTTTTTCTTCTGTGTTTTACAATATAACAAGCAGAGGAATATCGGGCGAATTTACGCCTTTTGAAAGAACCTATGCTATGTTTTTAATGGGAAGTGTGTTTTATGTTATAATTGCTCTGTTTGAGCAAGACGGAAATGTATACGCTCTTTTAGAGCCTTTTACACACATAGAATTTACCCTTGCAACACTTTTTTTAAGTGTATTGTCATCAGTTGTGGCATTTATGCTTTTAAATTTTACAAACACACATCTTCCAGTTGCAAGGTCAACAGCTTTTACAAACATAACAACCGTTGTATCGGTTTTTGCAGGAGCAATATTTATTAAAGAACCCATAACCTTGATTTCGGTTATCGCATCAGTTATGATAATCGTGGGTGTATGGGGAGTACAAAAATTCAGAAAAGAAGGTAAGTAATATGAGAATAGTAGTCAAGGTAGGAACATCAACACTTGCTCATAAAACAGGAAGAATAAACATAAGAAGAGTGGAAAAGCTTTGCAAGGTGTTAAGCGACCTTAAAAACCAGGGGCACGAAATTGTGCTTGTTTCATCAGGCGCAATAGGAATGGGTCTTGGTAAACTTTCAATTTCCAAAAAGCCTGACGATATTCCAACCAAACAGGCAGCTGCCGCAGTAGGTCAGTGTGAGCTTATGTATACTTATGACAAGCTTTTTTCTGAATATCGCCACACAGTTGCACAGATACTGGTAACAGGTGCAGATGTAAACAACAAAAAACACAAAGAAAACATACAAAACACACTCTTTAGACTTTTAGAGCTTGGCGCACTTCCTGTTATAAATGAAAATGACACAGTTGAAACCGAAGAAATTGTAATAGGTGATAATGATACATTAGGTGCAGTTATTGCCGAAACGGTAAATGCAGATATTTTGATTATTTTATCTGATATAGACGGTCTTTATGATAAAGACCCACATAAAGAAACAGACGCAAAACTAATTGAAAAGGTAACACAAATTACTCCCGAAATTATTGCACTGGGGGGCGGAAGCGGATCGACTTTAGGAACAGGTGGAATGGCAACAAAATTAAAGGCTGCTAAAATCTGTATGGATGCAGATATTGATATGGTTATAGCAAACGGTGAAAATCCGTCCGTTTTATACGATGTTGCAGACGGAAAGCTTGTAGGTACTAAATTTACTTCAAAGGAAGTGATGTAAATGATTTCAACTTTTGAAATAATGGAAAATGCAAAAAGTGTAAAAAATGCACTTTTTAATGAAGTCGGATCGTAGCCATGTCGTTCTGTGAGGCAAGG
>JAZSNJ010000173.1:0-7519 GCA_045536355.1 Clostridia bacterium
CCATATTCATAACTTTTGGTAAACAAAAGCTGCATACCAAGACAAATGCCTAGTATAGGCTTGTTGTTTTTTGCCTCAGTAATAATAACTTCTGCCAAATTACTTTCTCTTAATTTTTTTATGGCATCAGAAAAAGCACCAACACCGGGAAGTATAATTTTGTCGGCTTTATTTATAATTTCTTTATCACTGGTTACTATGCTTTTTGCACCTATTTTATCCAGTGAACTTTTTAAGGAAAATAAGTTGCCTACTCCGTAGTCAACAATAGCTATCATTTAAAGTACTCCCTTCGTTGACGGAATTTCATCTTTGTATTTTTCTTCCACTTCGGTTGCTTTTTTAAGTACTCTTGCAACTGCTTTAAATGCGCCCTCTATAATGTGGTGTGAATTATATCCTGAAAGCTTTTTTATATGAAGTGTTATTTCTGCCTTTCTTACAAATGCCAAGAAAAATTCCTGTGTAAGCTCTGTGTCAAATGTTCCTACCTTAGAAGACGGAATTTCAAGCTCATAGTTTAAAAGACTTCTTCCTGAAATATCAACTGCTGATAAAATAAGTGATTCATCCATAGGAAGTATTATATCGCCATAACGCACTATTCCTTTTTTATCTCCTATTGCTTTATTAAAAGCTTCGCCAAGTGCAATTCCTATATCTTCGGTTGTGTGATGGTCATCAACAAAGGTGTCTCCCTTGCAGTTAACAAAAAGGTCAAATCTTGAGTGCTTTGCAAAAAGAGTAAGCATGTGGTCTAAAAATCCACAGCCTGTATTTATTTCACTTTTTCCTGTACCGTCAAGGTTTAATGTTAAACTTATGTCGGTCTCGCCTGTTTTTCTTATTATCTCAGCACTTCTCATTGTTTTTCTCCATTTCTTACAATATTGTTTATAGCTTTTAAAAGCTTTGTCATTTGTTTTTTACTGCCTATTGTTATTCTGTTATAATCTTTAATTTTATCTTTATCAAAATGTCTTACCAGAATACCGTTTTCTCTTAATTTTGTGTAAATTTGTTCACCCGAAAAAAGAGGATGTTTACAGAACACAAAATTGGCTGTTGAGTCTGTAAGTATAAAACCTGCTTTTTTAAGCCCTTTTATTAAATACTCACGGTTTTTTATAATTTTTTTGCAGTTTTTAAGAGTGTATTTATTGTCCTTTAAAACTCCTGCTCCCATTGCCATTGTAACTTTATTTATGTTATATGGATTGGTCGAATACTTAATTGTGTTTAAGTCATTTATTAAGTCTTTATTACCTACCCCAAAACCAAGCCTTGCCCCTGCCATTGACCTTGATTTTGAAAATGTACCCGTAACTAATAAATTGTCATATTTTTTGGTAAGCTTTATTGCGCTCTCGTTTCCAAAATCAATATATGCTTCATCAATTATTACAACATTATTTGGGTTTGATGATACTATTTTTTCAATGTCTGAAAGCGCCAGAGCAATTCCTGTTGGTGCATTGGGGTTTGCAATGAAAATAGTTTTGTTAATTCCTATATAATCATCTACATTTATTGTAAAATCATCATTTAAAGGAATTTTAGTATATTTTATATTATAAAGTTTTGCAAACACCTCATAAAACCCATAAGTTATATCAGGGAAAACCGCCTCGGTCTGGTCATCGCAAAATGCCATAAAAGCGAAATTTAATATTTCGTCAGACCCGTTGGTAGCCAAAACATTTTCTTTATCCACACCTAAAACCAATGCCAACTGTTGATGTAAACTAAAACTTGTAGGGTCGGGATAAAGATTAAGTGTATCTAGTTCTTTTAAAGCCATTTTGATTGCTTTTTTTGATGGCTTAAATGGCGACTCGTTTGTGTTTAGTTTTATGTACTTAAAATCCTTTGGCTGTTCACCGGGAGTATAAGGCTCTAATGTTTTTAATTTATAGCTTAAGAATTTACTCATTACATTACTCCTTAATTCTTATTACTGCACTTTTAGCGTGAGCAGTAAGTCCCTCTTTTGTTGCAAAAAATTCAACATCTTCAGCAATTCTTGCTAAAGCATCTTTTGTATAATAAGTGTATTGTGTTTTTTTAACAAAATCGTCAACCGAAAGCGGACTTGAAAACTTAGCAGTTCCACTGGTTGGAAGTGTGTGGTTTGGCCCTGCCATATAATCGCCCAATGCTTCAGGACAATTTTTGCCCATAAATATTGAACCTGCATGGCGTATAGAGTCTAAATAATCAAAAGGATTATCAACCAAAAGCTCTAAATGTTCGGGTGCAATTTCATTCGCAATTTCTATTGCCTGTTTAAGGTTTGTAGCAACAATTATTTTACCGTTATCGTCAATAGATGCTCTTGCAATTTCTTTTCGTTCCAAAGTTTGTATTTGAAGTTCTATTTCATCTCTTACTTTTTGAGCAAGGTCAAAAGAATTTGTTACCAAAACTGCACTTGCCATTTTGTCGTGCTCTGCCTGAGATAAAAGGTCAGAAGCTGCGTACTTTGGATTAACAGTTTCATCCGCAACTATTAAAATCTCACTAGGCCCTGCAATCATATCTATCGATACTTTGCCAAACACCTGTCTTTTTGCTTCTGCAACAAAAGCATTTCCCGGACCTACAATTTTATCAGCTTTTGGAATGCTTTGAGTTCCGTAAGCCAAAGCTGCAATTGCCTGAGCTCCGCCCACTTTAAAAATTTTGTCAACCCCTGCGATTTTTGCCGCAGCTAAAATTACGGGGTTTACTTTACCCTCACTATTTGGAGGTGTTACCATTACAACCTCTTTGCATCCTGCAATTTTGGCAGGAATTGAATCCATCAAAACAGTTGATGGGTATGCGGCTGTGCCACCAGGAACATAAAGACCTGCTACATCAACAGGAATTATCTTCTGACCTGTAACAATCCCGTCCTCATCATTTATAATAAAACTGTTTCTCACCTGTTTTTGATGAAATTTAGTTATGTTTTCTTTGGCCTTTTCCAAAACTTCAATAAATCTTGGCTCAACCTTTGAAAAAGCCTCATCAATTTCTTGTTTGGTAACTAAAAGTGATGTAAGGTGCGCTTTGTCAAATTTCTCACAGTATTTAAAAAGTGCTTCATCACCGTTTTTTCTTACATCATCTATTATATCTGAAACTATTTGTTCTACATTTAGTGTATCTTTTTGTCTTTTAAAGATTTCGTTGTTTGAAACCTCGCCGTATTTTAATATTTTAATCATTTTCTCACCTCATGGCTTCAAGTTCTTTTACTATTTTTTCAATCATTTCGCCCTTGAATTTAAAGTTTGATTTATTTGCAATCACTCTTGCACTTATGGGAACTATTGTTTCTCTGACTTCAAGATTATTTTCTTTTAATGTTGTGCCTGTTTCAACAATATCCACTATCACATCCGAAAGATTTAAAATAGGTGCGATTTCTATTGACCCATTTAGATGGATAATATCAATATCTCTGCCTTTTGAAGCATAATAGTTTTTTGTGATGTTTTTAAATTTTGTTGCAACCTTTAAGGTCTTTTCGGGATTATCCCTGAAGTCTTTTGTAGTTGCAACAGCCATTTTGCATTTGCCTATTCCAAGGTCCAAAAGCTCGTATACATCAGGCTCATACTCGAGTAATATATCTTTTCCTGCAATTCCTATGTCTGCTGCGCCACGCTCTACATAAATGGCAACATCAGAAGGCTTTACCCAAAAGTATCTTACCCCTTTTTCCTCATTTTCGAATATTAATTTTCTGTTATTTTCTTTAATTGAGGGACACTCGAAACCTGCCTTTTCAAACAATTCATAAACCTTTTCGCCGAGTCTTCCTTTAGGGAGTGCAATATTAAGCATTGTCTTCAAGTACTTCTACCCCGCTTTCAGTTATTTTATAAAGTCTTTTATATCTTAAATTATTGGGTTTTATTTTTTGCATTGTAATGCTGTTTTCCTTTTCGGAAAGCTTTTTAATCTCTTTATCAAGATTTGATAAAGAAATATTTTCATTATATAATACTACTGCATCAATATCAAAGCTTACTGTTTCTTCTAATTCTTCTAACATATCAAGGTAAACTGCAAAACCTATTGCGCCCACTTTTTTACCCATTTTTTTCATAAGCTTATCATACTGTCCGCCCGATAGAATAAATGATGAAATTCCGTTAACAAAGCCTTTAAACACAAATCCGTTATAATAATTCATATCATTTATAACAGAAAAATCAATTCTTACATTTTTATAACCATTTTCATTTAAAAGCAAAACTGTACTAATAAGCTCTTTTATATAATCTTTGTTTTTGTCATTTTCTATTTCCTTTAAAACAGGTAATACTTTTTGTGTTGTTCCATAGGCCTTTATGAGTTTAGTTAAGGCTTCTGCTGTTTTTGAATTTTCGCCAAGAACCGCTTCAATCCCGTAAACATTTTTTTCGCTTATGCATTTTACAATTTCTTTTTCCTGCTTCACGGTTAAATTTTCATCTTCCAAAATCGAAGAAATTATACCTAAATGCGAAACATCCAAAACACTCTCTTTTGATATACTGTTTAAACTTTCTGCTGCCAAAAGTAAGGTTTCGTAAATAAAGTATGAGTCAACAGGACCTAAAACTTCAAGCCCTGATTGTATTATTTCTTTGTATGAATTGGTACCCTTTGATACTCTGTATACATTTTCGTTATAATACACCTTTTTTACTTCGTTTAAATTATCTTCGGTGTTTTTGATTATAGAAAGTGTAACATCAGGTTTTAAAGCCATGAGCTTACCGTCAGTATCCGTAAAAGTGATAACATTTTCGGAAACTAAAAAGTCTTTGTTTTTAACATATAAGTCATACTCTTCAAACTTGCTCATTTTATAAGGCATAAATCCATATTTTTTATATAAAGACCTTAATTTTAAAATGGCTTTTTCGTCCTGCCTTAAAACAGAATATGTGTTTTCCATACCTATCCCTCCGATTATTTATCTTCCTTATAAAGCTTTTTTAAAATTAGTTCATATCCGCCTCCGCCATACATTAAGCATCGGTTTACCCTGCTTATTGTAGCTGTTGACGCACCTGTTAACTTTGATATTTCCTGATAACTTTTCTTATCTTTTAACATTTTTGCAATTTCCAATCTCTGGGAAATATCCAAAAGCTCCTTAATTGTAAATATATCACTGAAGAATTTATTACACTCTGTTTTACTTTCTAACAAAAGTATTGCTTCATAAAGCTTTTCGGTTTCTTTGTTTATATTTTTCATTTTTACTACCTCTCTTTTTGCTTTATCACTTTAGTATGGTAACACACTATAGTGCTAAAGTCAATAGTTTTAGAAAAAAATAATGCACTTTTTATCAAAAATGATAAAAAGTGCATTTAAAACTACTTTCTTTCATATAAAATATGTTTGAATTTTATAGAATTGTTTTCATTTTCCTTAAGGCATGTTTTGTTATAAAGAGTTTTATCAAATTCAGGAAAATATACATCAGCCTTATTATCGGTTGCCTCAATTTCAGTTAAATAGATTTTGTCTGCCATTTCCAAAAAGGCTTTATAAATACTTGCTCCACCAATTATAAACACTTCTTCTGTGTCTGTCATTTCTAAAGCACTGTCTATATTCCCTGCAACAAATGCTCCCTCGGCTTTAAAATCTTTATTGGTGGTTATAACTATATTTTTTCTTCCCGGGAGTGCTTTGGGGAGAGACTCGAATGTCTTTCTTCCCATTATAACAGCTTTACCTAAAGTGGTTTCTTTAAAAAACTTTAAATCATCAGGTAAATGCCATATTAAATCGTTGTTTTTACCAAGCTCATTATTTTTACCTGTTGCCGCAATTATAGATACTGTCATTTATTTCTCCTTACTGTGCTATAGGGAATGAAATTTTCCCCATATGCTCATAATCTATTAATTTAACATCTTTACATTCTTTAGAATTGTCAAACTTGAAAAAGTCATCAACATCTGGGTTTAACCAGAGTTTTGGTGCTGGTAGATCTCCCTTTTCGTCAAACCTTTTAATCTGCTCTTTAATTCCGTCAACCTGATTTACATAAATGTGGGCATCTTTAATGCTCCAGTCCAAAGTGCCGACCTCTAACCCCGTAACCTTTGCAAGCATTGAAAGTAAAACTGCATACTGTGTTACATTAAAAGGAAGACCCAGTGGAACATCACAGCTTCTCTGGTGTACCCATGCATTTAATTTCCCGTTTGTTACATCCCATTCACTTGACCATACGCAAGAAGGAAGAACAGCTGTTTCTAAATAATCGTTTTGCCAAAGCGTCATAATCATTCTTCTGTCTTCAGGGTGGTTTTTAAGTTTGTCTATTATATTTTGTGTCATCTGAAACTTGTTTACAATATATCCGTATGCTGTACCTATAGTATGAGCCCACTCTTTACCAAAATCTTTATGTATGGTCTTTTTAACCAACGCACCGTTTTCTAAAACCATTTGCTCTGCAGTCCAGATTCCGTTTTGGTCAATCTCCCACTCATTCCAGATATTTACATCTCTTTCTTTAAGCCAACGAACATCATTTGACTGAACCTGATAAATCCAAAGCATTTCCAAAACAGCCTGTCTTATAAAAAGCTGTTTTGTGGTAAGAATAGGAAATTCTTCTGACAAATCAAAATGGAAATGGTGCGAAGGCACCTTAATACTGTCAACCCCTGTACGATTTAAAACCCTTACCCCTTCTTCTAATATTTTTTTACAAAGACCTATATAGCCTTTATCCCATTTAGACATATTTATCACCCTAAATATATTCTAACACACTAAAAACCATTTTTCAATAAATAAATTATGCATATTTTGTGAATATTTATACATAATTAAAATAATTTAATAAATTTTTTCAAAAAATAGTTGCATTTTTATACAATGTATGCTATTATATAAAGGATAATTTTACTGAAAGGTATCTGATTTTTATGTTTAACATTTTTATTGACGGTAAAGAGGGCACAACAGGGCTTAGAATTTTTGACAGATTAGCAAAAAGAAATGATGTAAACTTAATAACTTTGCCCGATGAATTAAGAAAAGATGTTAATGCAAGAAAAGAGGCTATAAACTCATCTGACATTACCTTCTTATGTTTGCCTGATGATGCAGCCAGAGAGTCTGCTTCAATGCTCCAAAACAAAAATGTTAAATTGATTGATACATCAACTGCTCACAGAACTATACAAGGTTGGGCGTATGGGTTTCCAGAACTATCAGAAAAGTTTTATGACAATATTAAAAACAATCAGAAAATTGCAGTTCCTGGTTGCCATGCAAGTGGATTTATAAGTCTTGTTTACCCATTAATTGAACAAGGGTTAATAGATAAAGATTTATATCTTACCTGCCATTCGGTAACAGGCTATAGCGGCGGCGGTAAGAAAATGATTGCAGAATATGAAAATGCTGACAGAGATTTTATTTTAGATGCTCCAAGACAGTATGCAATATCGCAACAGCATAAACACTTAAAGGAAATGACAATTATTTAAGTCGGAGGCCAAGCGGT
>JAZSNJ010000158.1:0-6651 GCA_045536355.1 Clostridia bacterium
ACGATCCGACTTGCCTTAAAGTCAGCATCCACATCACCTACAACACCCTTATCTGCAACTGTTCCTCCGAAATATTTGTTTGTCATAGAAACCGTTCTGTTTACAAGGTTACCTAATGTGTTCGCAAGGTCTGAGTTGATACGCTCAACCATGAGTTCCCAAGTAATCACACCATCGTTGTCAAACGGCATCTCATGAAGCAAGAAGTAACGAACTGCATCTACGCCAAACATATTCACAAGTTCATCTGCGTAGATTACATTTCCTTTTGACTTACTCATCTTGTCATTACCTGACAAAAGCCATGGATGACCAAAAACTTTTTTAGGTAGTGGAAGACCTAAAGCCATAAGCATTATAGGCCAGTAGATTGTGTGAAATCTTAAAATGTCTTTACCGATTATATGAACATCTGCAGGCCAGTTCTTATTAAAAAGTTCGCTGTTTTCTTCTGTATCATATCCAAGTGCTGTGATATAGTTTGAAAGAGCGTCAATCCACACATAAACAACATGTTTATCATCAAAGTCAACCGGAACACCCCATGTAAATGATGTTCTTGAAACACACAAATCCTGAAGTCCGGGTTTTAAGAAATTGTTTACCATTTCTTTCTTTCTTGACTCGGGCTGAATAAAGTCAGGATTTTCTTCGATGTGCTTCATAAGTGCGTCCTGATACTTGCTCATTTTGAAGAAGTAAGCTTCTTCTTTTGCAGGTTTTACTTCTCTGCCACAGTCAGGACATTTACCGTCAACCAACTGGCTTTCTGTATAAAAGGTTTCACAAGGCACACAATACATACCTTCATATTCACCTTTGTAGATATCTCCCTGTTCGTAGAATTTTTTGAAAATTTTCTGAACGGTTTTAACATGATAATCATCAGTTGTTCTTATAAACTTATCATAAGATGAATTCATAAGGTCCCAAATATCTTTAATTTCTTTTGCAACTTTATCTACATATTCTTTAGGAGAAATGTTTTCTTTTTCAGCTATTTCCTGAATTTTGATACCGTGTTCGTCTGTGCCTGTTAAAAAGTAAACATCATATCCTCTTTGTTTTTTATATCTTGCTATTGCATCAGACAGTACCACTTCATAGGTATTACCTATATGTGGTTTTCTTGATGTGTAAGCAATCGCAGTTGTTAAATAAAATTTTTCTGCCAATTCTATCTCTTCCTTTCAAACTTAACCTTTGTAAGAGTCCTTAAGTGTTGCTGTTAAGTTAAATATAATATTCTCTTCGGTTGAGTTTTTATCAACTGTAAAATATCCGTTTCTCATAAACTGGAATGAATCCCCCACCTTTGCATCTTTAAGGTCTGCATCAATTTTGCAGTTTTCCTTAACTATAAGTGAATCGGGATTTAAGTTTTCAAGATAATTGTCCAAATCTCCGGGGTTAGATGTGGTAAAGAGTTTATCATAAAGTTTAACTGTTGCATTGAGACAGTTGTTTGCATCTACCCATTGAATTGTACCTTTAACCTTTCTGCCGTCAGGTGAATCGCCACCTTTGGTAAGCGGGTCATAGGTGCAAATAAGTTCTTTGACTTCCCCGTTTTCATCTTTTATGATTTCTTTAACCTTTATAAAGTAAGCGCCTTTAAGTCTTACTTCATTTTCCGCTGTAAGTCTTTTATAGCCCTTAACAGGTACTTCCATAAAGTCAGTTTTTTCAATGTAGATATTTTTAGAGAATGAAACTTCCTTTTTACCCGCTGTTTCATCGTTAGGATTAATGTCAACAGGTAACATTTCTGAAGTGTTTTCTGGATAGTTTTCGATTGTAACCTTTAATGGTTCGAAAACTGCCATCGCACGGGGTGCTTTTAAGTTAAGATTTTCTCTTACGCAATGTTCTAAAAGTGCATAGTCAACTACGCTGAATGCTTTTGCAACACCAATTCTGTTTGCAAAATCAATTAAGGCTTCTGCGGGGTAACCTTTTCTTCTCATACCTGAAATTGTTGACATTCTAGGGTCATCCCAACCATCTACAATACCATCTTTAACAAGTTTTAAGCATTTTCTTTTACTTGTTAATGTGTTGGTTAAATTAAGTCTTGCAAACTCAATCTGTCTTGATGGAACTTCAAATTCACACTCTTTTAAAACCCAGTCATAAAGCGGTCTGTGGTCTTCAAATTCCAATGAACAAAGTGAATGTGTAACACCTTCTGCAGCATCAGAAATAGGATGTGCAAAATCATACATAGGATAAACACACCATTTATCACCTGTTCTGTGGTGGGTAGCAAATAAAACTCTGTAAATTACAGGGTCTCTCATATTAAGGTTTCCTGATGCCATATCTATTTTTGCTCTTAAAACTTTAGAGCCTGTTTCAAACTCACCATTTGTCATTCTCATGAAAAGGTCAAGATTTTCTTCAATGCTTCTGTTTCTGTATGGACTTTCTTTGCCAGGCTCTGTGAGTGTTCCTCTATACTCTCTTATTTCATCTGCTGTTAAATCATCAACAAAGGCTTTCCCTTTTTTGATAAGTTTAATTGCCATTTCGTGGATAATCGGGAAATAGTCAGATGCGTAATAAACATTATCCCAGTTAAATCCAAGCCATTTGATATCTTCCATTATAGCATCAACATACTCTGTATCTTCTTTTGTAGGGTTTGTATCGTCAAGTCTTAAATTACAGGTGCCTTTATACTTAACTGCAGTTGAAAAGTCAATATTAATTGCCTTTACATGTCCAATATGAAGATAACCGTTAGGTTCAGGCGGAAAACGGGTTTGCACCTTGTTATATACGCCTGTTTCTAAATCTTTATCTATTGCATCATGTATAAAATTTGAAATATTTTCCATTATTAAATCTCCTTAATGAACTGTTCAAGTCTAACTTTAACTTTATCTTTTCCCAAAAGCTGTAAAATCCCGTAAAGGTCAGGTGATTTCATACGGCCTGTTACTGCTACTCTTATAACTGAGCTTACATCACCTACATGGCCTTTAAAATTTTCAGGGTTTTGCTTATATTCTTTAACTTCTCGTGCAAAGCCAATTTCCCCTGCCAAATCTTTCATTTGGTTAAACCATGCTTCTTTATCTAGTGTTTCATCATACATTAAGATATACTTTTCTGCAATTTTCTTCATCTCTTCTTTTTCAAGATTTTCAGGAAGTTCATATCCTTTTTCTCTTATCTCATCAAACATATAAGAAAATGAATTTTTAACTTCCGACCATTTTGCAATATCTTTTCTTGGCTTTTCAGGATTTCTGTCAAGATTAAATATTCCTACAGCATAGTCTTTGTCTTTTTGTAAAAGTTTATAAAGTTCTTCGTCATAAGTTTTTGACCAATCAAGTGCTAAATCATAAACTTTTGTAGCTGTATATGATGCAATTATATTTTTGCACATATCGTTTAGTTTTACTAAATCAAAAAGACCGCCCGAATTACTCATTTTATTCATTTCAAGTTTAAACTCTGTCCAGTGAGCATTTTTGTTGTTTCTCTTAAAATCTTCAAAAGTGTAGTTTGCAAGATTTAAAAGATATTCTGTTACACCGTCTAATGGATAGCCCTCTTCCGCATAGTAGGTAACTGCTGCTTCAGGGTCTTTCCTCTTTGAGATTTTCCTTTTGCCACCGTTATCTTCTTTCATAATAGGTGCAATATGTGCATACTTTGGTGCTTTAAATTCGAGAGCCTTAAAAAGCTGAAGGTGAATTGGCACTGAAGAAATCCACTCATCACCTCTTATTACAAGGTTTGTTCTCATCAAATGGTCATCAACTGCGTGAGCAAAATGATAGGTTGGTATACCGTCTGACTTTAACAAAACAACATCTGTTATATTTTCAGGCATTTCTATTTTGCCTCTTATTCCGTCAGCAAATGAAATTCTTTTTGTTTCATCACCAAAAGACCTTAATCTCATAACAAAAGGCTTATTATCCTTTAAATTTTGCTCAATTTGTTCCAGGCTTAAATCACGGCATTTTGCAAACTTTCCGTAATAACCAGGCAAAAGTTTTTCCTGTTCCTGAACTTGTCTTATATTTGCTAAATCTTCTTCTGTGCAAAAGCAAGGATATGCCAAACCTTTTTTAACAAGGTCTTTTACAAAAGTCTGGTAAACTTCGGCTCTCTTGCTTTGCTGATAAGGACCATAAGCACCTATTTCTTCATCAGCCGAAACAAAGCCTTCATCAATTTTAATTCCAAAGTTTTGTAGTCCCTCTAAGATTTTATCAATACCGTGTTCTACTTCACGCTTTTTATCGGTATCTTCAATACGGAGCATAAACACCCCGCCACTTTGGTGTGCCATTCTTTCAGAAATTAAAGCAGCAAAAAGACCGCCAATATGCAAAAAGCCTGTAGGACTTGGAGCAAATCTTGTTACTTTTGCACCCTCTGAAAGCTCCCTTTCGGGATACATTTTTTCATAGTCTTCAGGTGTTTTGCTAATGGTTGGAAATAAAAGTTCAGCTAATTTATTATAGTCCATTTATATACATCCTTTCCTAAAAACGAAAGTTAATTAAAACTAACCCATATTATCCGTAATATTATACTACTTTTTACATTATTTGTCTATACTTTAAACAAAAAAAGATACATTAAAAATGTATCTTTTAAGCTAATTTATTTGCAAGGAACTACAAAGTCAAACGCATTATGTATTATTTCAAATTCGGTTTTGCCGACTTCACTGATTTCACCGTCAACGCAAAGGCGCATTGTCCCGTCGAGTGGTGTGATAACCACCTTTTTGCACTTGTTGTTTGATATAAGTTTTTCAATGTTTTTGAGTTTTGGGTGAGTGCCTTTCATATAAAACGGAAGTTTGGTGAGAAAACTTAGTCTTGACATATTATTTACTATGTTTATGTTAATATATCCGTCATTTACTTTTGCCAAGGGGTTACTCTTAATTCCTCCACCGCAAAATGAACCATTTGCTATGGATGTAAGCAACAGTTTCCCTTTATGTTTTTTGTTGCCGTCAAGTTCTATATCAAGGTTTGCGCCTTTCTTTTTAATCAAAATCGCAAATACGGATAAAAGATATGCAACAGGCCCTGAAATAAATGGTTTTTGTTTCATTGTAGTACTAAGATCTGCCACATTGCAGTCAAACCCTATATTAAACATATTTGCGCAATAACCCTCTTTTTTTTCAGATGAATATTTTATTGCATCACATTTAACAACTTCACCATTTAGCTGTGCGCATACATCTTTAAAATTACTGTTTTCTTTAAAGTTTCTGCAAAAGTCGTTTCCTGTACCGTATGGCATAACACCGATCTGTGCACCATCTGCATTAATTGCACCGTTTAAAACTTCACTTAAAGTTCCGTCTCCACCACAGGCAATAAATCTTGCCTTCCCTTTTTCTTTGCAATAGTTTTTAACAAATTTTTCAGCGTCGCCTACTGCTTTTGTTATATAAATTTCTGTATCTTTTTTAAATTTTTCAGACGCATCTTTTATTGAATTTATAAGTTCTTTTATTTTTTTGCCCTGACCTGCTTCAGGATTAACAATAAAAATTGTTTTCATAGGTAAAACTCCCTTTTAATAAAACTTATTTATCAAAATTTGCCTTAAACACATCAGCGACTTCTGTTATGGTGATAAAGGCTGTTTCATCAATACTATGCACAATATCCTGCATTTTAGCAATCTGGAAACGGTCTAATATGAAATATATCATTGTTTTATCAACATCAGAGTATCCGCCTTTAACTGCTATTTTGGTTGCACCACTTTCAAAAGTTGACATTAACTCGTTGCAAATTTCATCTGGCTTTGATGTGATTATCATAGCGGCTTTTGAACGGTCAATACCCTCTACTATAAAATCGATTGTCTTAAGTGCTGCAGCATAGGTTACAATTGAATATAAAGGTAAAATCCAGCTGTTTAATATAATTCCTGCAATAACATATAAAATCACATTATAAATCATAACAAAAGTGCCTACTGTTATACCAAGTTTTTTAGAGAAGATTACTGCCATAACTTCAACACCGTCAATAGCTCCGCCAAATCTTATGGTAAGGCCACTGCCTATACCTGAAATCACGCCACCGAAAAGAGCGCAAAGTAAAAGGTCATCCCCTGCTAAGGGCGATGCAAAGGAAACATCAATTGGCAAAACATCTGTTATAAGATATGCAAAAAATGAATACATAAAAACTGCATATAAGGAATAAATAGTAAACGCTTTACCCTGTTTTTTATATCCTAAAATAAAAAATGGAATGTTTAAAATGATAAGAAAGATTGACAGTGTAAGTTCAGGAGGTGTAATTTGTGATAAAAGCATTGCAGTACCTGAAAAGCCACTGTCATATAATTTAACAGGTGCCAAAAACACAGTTACACCAAAGGCATTTATTAAACCTGCAATTGTAAGCATAACAAACTTTGAAAATTTTAGTTCTTTTACTTTCATAAATTCATTCTCCCAATTTAACTTATGTTAACACGCGTCATCTTATACATACATTTTACTACAACATTTGACATTTTACAACAAAAAAATACACACCCCTTATGGAGTGTGTATTAATTTTAAATATTATTTAGAATATAATTCGCCCAATCTTGTAAGATGTTCGTATTTTTCTTTAGCCTGTTTTTCAGCAATTGTGAATA
>JAZSNJ010000170.1:0-7601 GCA_045536355.1 Clostridia bacterium
ACGATCCGACTTAAAACAGCTTTTGATAAGGTGAAAAATGTTCTTAAAAAAGGTAAAGACATTTTTTTAAATCTTCCTCAAAAGAAAAAAGTAATTGTATTAGCATTAGCAGTTTTATTGCTTATTTTTATGGTTTTGGGATTAAGGTCATGTTCTAAAAAAACTGTTATAAAGGAAGTTAATACTTTTACTGTTGCAAAAGGTGATGTCAAAGTTGAAATAACGGGTACAGGCACGGTTGAAGCAAATGAACAGTATGACATTACAGCTTTGGTAACAGGCGATGTTTTGGAAGACTATTTCGAAGAGGGAGATATTTTACAAGAGGGCGATATAATGTATAAAATTGACTCTGCCCAGGTAAGCCGTTCTATCGAAAAACAGCAAAACTCCAATGAAAGAACTAAGATGGAATATGAAGAGGCTGTTTCAAACTTAAACAAGCTTTCGGTTAAATCCAAAACATCAGGTGTTGTAACAAAGGTAAATGTTAAAAAGGGCGACAATGTTTCAAACGGAACAAAGGTTATAGAGCTTTCGGATACATCGGATATGAATTTAAAAATTAATTTTAATTCAAACGATGCACAAAAGTTATACATAGGTCAAACTGCCGAAGTTTATTTGGAAAACAATATGGGACAGCTTATCTACGGAACCGTTTCAAGAATAGGAACAGGAACAATTACAGCGCAAGGCGGTGTTAAAGTTACTTCAGTTGAAATAAGTGTTACCAATCCTGGCGGAATTATAGAGGGCGACAGCGCAACTGCAATTATAGGGGATATAGCTTGTAACGATTTTGGTACATTTGAATCAAATGCAATTTCTTATGTTAGTGCTTTGGTTTCGGGCGAGGTTTCGGAAATTTTAGTTTCGGTAGGAGATAAGGTTTCATATGGCGATACGGTACTTAAACTTACAAGCGACTCTGTTACAAAAAGCTATAAACAAAGTACAATATCTTTAAAAGATGCCCAGATTGGTCTGGAAGATTTATATGATAATCTCGACAAATATACAATTGAAGCTCCAATTACAGGTACAGTTATTGGAAAAACCACAAAAGCAGGAGATAAGCTGGACAATCAAAATCAGTCAACCGTTATGGCGGTAATTGCTGATATGTCTGTAATCAAATTTAAAATGAGTGTAGACGAGCTTGACATAGCAAAGCTCAAAGAAGGTCAAAAAGCAATAATCACAGCAGATGCTTTAGAGGGCAAAACCTTTACGGGCTATGTAGATAATATAAGTATTGTAGGCTCAACAGCAGACGGTGTTACAACTTATCCTGTAACAATAGTTATAAATGACCCTGAGGGTTTAATTCCCGGTATGAATGTTGATGCAACAATTACAGTTAAAGAAGCTAAAGATGTTTTAACTGTTCCTGTATCTGCAGTAAACAGAGGGAATGTGGTTTATGTTAAGTCAAACTCACTAAAAGGCAAAAATGAAGATGATGAGGCAGCTAAAAAAATGCAGAGCTTAGCGCCTGACGGATTTACAGCAGTTAAGGTTGAAGTTGGTCTTTCAAGCACCGATTTTGTGGAAATAGTGTCGGGACTAAAAGAGGGCGAAGAGGTAATGATAACAGAAACTGCTGTTCCAATACAAACTATGGGATTTGGTATGATGCAGGGAAGACCTATGGGCGGAGCACCAATGGGCGCAGGAGCACCGATGGGCGGTGGCAGATAATGATAGAACTAAAAGATATTTATAAAATATATAAAGATGGCGACAGCGAAATAAGGGCTTTGGACGGAGTTTCCCTTACAATAGGAAAAGGTGAATTTGTTGCAATAGTAGGACAGTCAGGCTCAGGCAAATCAACCTGTATGAATATGATAGGCTGCTTAGATGTTCCTACAAGCGGAACATACCATTTAAATGGAATAGATGTAAGCACCATGAAAGATGATGAACTTGCAAAAGTAAGAAATGAGATGCTGGGGTTTATCTTCCAGCAGTATAATTTAATCCCCAAGCTTACTTTGTTGGAAAATGTTGAACTTCCTTTAATTTACAGAGGATATAGCGCACAAAAAAGAGAAAGCCTTGCCAAAATTGCTCTAGACAGAGTAGGGCTTTTAGACAGGTGCAAAAAGTTTCCATCTCAGCTTTCGGGCGGTCAGCAGCAAAGGGTTTCGATTGCAAGGGCACTTGCAGGAAATCCGTCTGTGATATTAGCCGATGAGCCTACAGGCGCACTTGACTCTAAAACAGGCAAAGATGTTATGGATTTTATGAAAAAACTGAATGACGAGGGCAACACCATTGTTTTAATCACGCACGATAATCAAATTGCGGACCAGGCCAAAAGAAAGGTTAAAATTCAGGATGGAAAAATAATTTCCGATGAACTTTTAAGGGGGTAAGAAAATGGGGATATCAATGTCATTTAAACTTGCCCTTAAAAGTTTAGCCTCCAGTAAAATGAGGTCTTTTCTTACAATGCTTGGCATTATTATAGGTGTTGCGGCGGTTATAATTTTGGTAAGTTTAGTAAGCGGTTATCAAAAAACCATTGTTGACCAGTTTGAAAGCATGGGAACTAATCTTTTAAGCGTCAACATAATGTCAAGAGGGAGCAACAGAACAGTTTCTTATGATGATTTAATTACACTTTGCGATGAGTCGGAAATATTGCAAAGACTTTCACCATCAACTACCATCAGGGGTCAGGCAAAATTCGGCGGTGAAACAAGCGATACAACCTCAATAACAGGTGTTGGTGAGGACTATGACGAAATTAAGGTTATAGAAATGCAAAGCGGAAGATTTTTGCAATATATGGATTGCCATTTACGAGCAAAAAACTGCGTTATAGGAAGCTATGTGGCAAACACATATTTCCAAGGCGAAAACCCCGTAGGGCAGACACTTAAAATTAAGGGCAACAACTTTAATATTGTTGGCGTTATGGAAGAAACAGCAAATTCCGAACAGGGAACAGATGATGATAAAATTCTTATCCCGTATACTTTGTCAAGGTCTTTGGGCGGGTCTTCTTTTATGGGCTCTTACATATTCTCTGTAGAAGATAAAAACTTAGCAGAACAGGGCAAAGCAGAGATAGAAAAGTATTTATATAAAATGTTTAATTCTGATTCAAATTATACTGTAATAAGTATGGCTGCCATTGTAGACACAGTAAATGAGCTTGTTTCCACCCTGCAGATGATTTTGGCGGGTATTGCAGGAATTTCACTGCTTGTTGGCGGAATTGGAATTATGAATATAATGTTAGTTTCGGTTACAGAGAGAACAAGAGAAATCGGCATAAGAAAATCTTTGGGCGCAAGGAAAAAAGATATTCTGGGACAATTTGTGGTAGAGGCTGCAACAACATCTGCGGTAGGCGGAGTTATAGGTATACTTTTTGGCATATTAGTTTCAATCTTAGTAAGTAACGCTATGGATATAACGCCTGTTATATCGTTAGGCTCGGTAATAATTGCCTTTTCAGTATCTGCCGCAATCGGCGTTGCTTTCGGATATTTCCCTGCTAAAAAGGCTGCAGCCTTAAATCCTATTGACGCTTTAAGATACGATTAAGAATGAAAGGAAGATTAATATAATGAAAAAAATCATTTCATTGATTTTAATATGTTGTCTTACTCTAAACATAGTACCTGTATTTGCATACAGTGAAAGTGTTGAGACGGAGGGACAGATACTTTCTGTCTTGTCTTCACTTAATATTATGAACGGTGATGAAAACGGAGATTTTGTTTTGGATAATTTGGTTGCAAGGTCAGAATTTACTAAAATGGCTGTTGCATCTTCTAAATACAGAAATTCGGTGTCTTCGGTTTCAAGAACATCTCCATTTCATGATGTGCCTTACACATACTGGGGTGCATCTTATATAAAGGCAGCATTGGGAGCGGGTTTTGTCTCTGGGTATCCTGATTCAACTTTTCGTCCCGAAGACCCTGTTACTTTAGAAGAGGGCGTTACAATAGTGTTAAAGCTTTTAGGCTATACCGATGATGATTTTAAAAATACAATCTGGCCTTTTGGAGAAATGACAGTTGCTACAGATTTAGAACTACTTAATAATGTCGATAAGATTATGGGACAAAATCTTCAAAGAAGAGATGTAATGCATCTTATTTATAATGCCTTAAGCACAAATCTTAAAGATTCTAATGAAACACTTTTATCATCATTCGGATATATTTATGAAGACGATTGTATATTTATTGCATCAAGCAGTGATGATGCTTCAATTGCTAACAATAGAATTTTAACATCTAAAGGTCAGTTTAAAATCACCGACAGCTTTGACACATCTTTTTCAGGATATAAAGGTGGACTTGTTCTTAAAAATTCAGATACAGCAGTAGCATTTGTACCTGAAAATATAAAAAGCGGAGAGTACACATTAAACGCAATTGTTGGCGATGATGTTTTAGTTTATTCAGGAAATGGCACAAAAACCATTTCAGTCGGCAAAAACACAGAGGTTTATTATAAGTCCGACAAGGTAACATTAGAAACTGCATCAGGCATGGCAATGCTTGGAGATTCTGTATCAATATTTACAAATAATAAAGGTGATGTCGATTACGCTGTAATAGGTTCTAAAGCATTAAAAGGTCCTTATACTGTTTTACAGGATTTGTCATATTACGGAATATCAGATAGTGCTTCTTGTTATATAGACGGTGAAAAGTCCGACTTAAGTAAAGTAAATGCCTTTGATGTAATTTATTATTCTGAGGAAGTTAATACTGTATGGGCTTACACCAAAAAGGTAACAGGTGTTTATATGGGGGCATCGCCTTCAAAAGACAATCCTCAAACTGTTAATATATCAGGAATCGATTACGGTTTTGAAACTGCAGACGCATATAAGCTCTTTGCTACAGGCGGAACATATAACATAGGCGACAGTGTTACAATTTTACTTGGACGAAACGGAAAAATTGCAGGTGTTAAGACAAGTGATACAAAGTCTGGTGCAACCGTTATAGGTTATTTAACAGATGCAGGAAGCAAAACCTTTGAAAAAGCAAACAAGGAAACCTACACATCGTATTATGTAAATATTGTTTTAGCTGATGGAACAAAGCAGGAATTAATAACTTCAAGAAACTACAAAGAAATTAAGTCAAGCATTGTTAAAGCTACTGTAAAAGACGGTGTGGCAACAGTAAACAAGTTATCCTCCACACCCCTTACAGGCACAGTTGATGCAAAAAATAACAAAATTGGCACAAAGAAAATCGCATCTAACTGTAATTTTATTGAAATTTTAAATACAAACCCGAGTGAGCCATCAATCTATTCTGTAACCTATAAAACAAGACTGGACAAAACCACACTTACAGGAAGATCAGTTCTTTATTATACAACCAATTCTGAAGGTGAAGTGGACTCAGTATTTTTAAATGATGTTACAGGTGATGGTTACGAATACGGAATAGTAACAAAAGCAGATAACAGAAATTACACCATTTTAACCAAAAATGGAACATATACATCATCGGGAGTGCAGTATACAAGCATCGAAACAGGCTCTGTAGTTAAAGTTTTGGTGTGGGAAAACAAGGTGTATGCAATTACAAAATTAACTGAAGTTGATGAAAGAATAACTGAAATTAACGATTACAGTATCGTAACAAACGAGAAAACATATCCTATTTATGAAAATGTCGCATCTTTTAAAAGGACAGATGTGGGACAGTGGCAGGTAATTCCTTATTCAGATATAACCTCAAATGATGTATCTGTTTATACTGATAACAAAGCTTTAAGTAAAATAAGAGTAATTATTAAATAATAAAATAAGACAGTTAAGGTAAAACTTATACTGTCTTATTTTATTTTGGAGGAAAGCTTATGAATAACTATGATTTAGCCTTAGAGGCAAAAGAGGTTTTGGAAAAAGAGTCAGAAAAGCTGACAGAAATTTCGGGAGTAAAAGCAAAAACGGTAGATAAAGACCAATATAAAATTACTTATGTAACGGTTTTAAATGGTACGGGAGAGAAAAAACTAGGAAAACCCAAAGGCGAATATATCACAATTGAGATGCCTAAATTCAAAGAGTACGGACAGGCATTTTATAAGGTGGTATCAGAAGAACTTTCGGATATAATAAAAAGTCTTAAGCTTAAAGAAAACCCCACGGTTTTGGTAATAGGTTTGGGAAACGAAAAAATTACATCCGATGCACTTGGCCCTATGTGTATAGATAAACTTATAGTATCAAGACACCTTTATGACTTAATTCCTGATTTTAAGTCAGAGCTTGGAAAGATATGTGCTTTAAGAACAGGAGTTTTGGGAACTACAGGGGTTGAAACATTGGAAATTGTAAAGGGAGTTTGTGACAGGGTAAAGCCTGACCTCATAATTGCTATTGACTCATTGGCATCTTTAAGTAAAGAACGCCTGGCAACCACCATACAGATAACTAATACAGGTATAATGCCAGGCTCAGGCATTGGAAATAATCGAAAAGAAATAAGTAAAAAAACCTTGAATATTCCAGTTATAGGAATAGGAGTTCCTTTTGTTATTGATGCATCAAAAATGCTCTCGGAACAAAACATAGATTTAAGTCAGCTTAAAGGAATGTTTGTAACACCAAAGGAAATTGATGTTTTGGTAAATAGAATGACAGATATTATCTCGGCAGGAATAAATCTTTCATTTCATGATATAGAGTTAGAAGATATTGCAAGTTATATAAATTAAAAAAAGACGGGTTAACCGTCTTTTTTTAATTATTTGTCTTTTTTAAGTTCTTTTAATATTTTTTCTAAAAGTACAATATGTTCTTCTTTTTTAGGTTTTTCTTCTTTAATTTCTTCTTCTTTTTTCTTGTGAAGCGAAGATAAAATTTTAATAACAATAAATATTGTAACTGCAATTATGAAAAAGTCAACCACATTTTGCACGAACACACCGTAAGTAATTTCACTTCCGTTTAATACCCATT
The DNA here is from genome assembly GCA_045536355.1 of Clostridia bacterium. GTDB lineage: Bacteria > Bacillota > Clostridia > RGIG6154 > RGIG6154 > CAKSDT01. The sequence goes on from JAZSNJ010000170.1 coordinate 6,962, forward strand.
TAAGTTCTTCAAAGTTAAATCCGCCGATTGCACCAAACAGAGGCATTATAAGGTTATTAACCAAAGATGTAACAATTTTCCCGAATGCAGTACCTATAATAACACCGACTGCCATGTCTACAATGTTGCCCTTAAATGCAAATGCTTTAAATTCTTCAATAAATTTTTTCATATAAACACCGCCTTTTGACATATTATAACATAATTCTCTTTTATTTTCAATATTGCAAATTAAAATAAAATGTGGTATACTCCGTTTGTGAAAGGCGTGAGAATAATGACAAGTAAACAAAGAGCATATTTAAGGGGTTTGGCAAACTCTTTAGATGCAAAATATCAAATAGGTAAAAACGGAATTGATTATAACTTTTTAACACAGATAAGACAGGGCTTGGAGGCAAATGAACTTATTAAGGTTCATGTTCTGGAAAATTCTTTATTGGATACCCGCACAGTTTGTCATGAACTTTGCGAAAGGGTTGATGCACAGCCCGTTCAGGTTATAGGAAGCAAGTTTATAATTTATAAACGCTCTGAGAAAAACCCACAGATAGAACTCCCAAAACCTACGAAAAAAGTTAAAAAATAAAAGACGGTTTTAAACCGTCTTTTTTATTTAGCCCAGATATTCTTTAAGTCT
>JAZSNJ010000077.1:0-4071 GCA_045536355.1 Clostridia bacterium
ATCAGCTAATCTTAATAATAATCTTTTGATATTAAAAAAAGTATTTTCTTCCGAAATAAACGATGATATTAAAATAAGGGAATTTAAAATAGGCAATTTAAATGCATTTATATTGTTTATTGAAAACTTAGTTGACTCTAACATACTAAACACAAACATTTTAGCTCCGCTTATGCTTCTGCCTAAAGAGAAAACAAGTGTTTCTAACATTATGGATACATTAATTGTTCATAATCAGGTATCAACATCAAAAGAGCTTTCTGACATTGCAACAACCATAAATATGGGCGACTGTGTTCTTTTTATAGACAAATGTGATACAGCAATTGTATTAGATGTTAAAAACTGGGTGCGAAGGACTGTTCAGCCCCCTGTGGCAGAATCGGTTATTTATGGTCCTCACGAAGGGTTTAACGAGAATTTTAAAACAAATATTGCATTAATAAGAAAAAATGTGCGCTCTCAAAATATGATTTGCAAAACTCTTTATGTGGGAAATGTAAGCAAGACTCCCTGCACAGTAATGTATATGAAAAACATTGTAAATCCTGACCTGTTAAAAGAAATATATTACAGACTGGAAAATTTAGATACTGATTACATTACACAGATAGGAGAACTTGAGCAATATATTGAAGATTCCACCTATTCCCCGTTCCCGCAGATGCTTACCACAGAACGGCCTGACAAAGCTTCAAATGCACTGATAGAAGGAAAAATTGTTCTTCTTTTGCAGGGAAGTCCCTTTGCACTTGTTCTGCCAGTAACCATAAGCGAGTTTTTAACATCGGTTGAAGATAAATATATAAGATTTCCTTTTGCTGCACTTACAAAAGGAATAAGGCTTTTGGGCATTGTTTCTTCTTTTTTACTATCAGGACTTTATATCGCAATTGTAAATTTCCACAGGGAAATGATACCACCGGGACTGTTACTTGCTATTGAAACCACCAGAGAGTCAGTCCCCTTTTCTGCACTTTTAGAACTCTTAATTATGGAAATTGCTTTTGACATAATAAGAGAAGCAAGTATCAGAGTACCCTCACCTATTGGCTCAACTTTAGGTATTATAGGTGGACTTATTATAGGTCAGGCGGCAGTTTCAGCAAACATTGTAAGTCCTATCGCAATAATCATTGTGGCACTGACAGGAATAGGCTCTTTTGCAACACCTAACTACTCTTTAAACTTTTCTTTCAGGTTTTTAAGATATTTTTATATTATAGCCGGTGCCACATCAGGATTTTTTGGTATAGGTGTTTTAATTTTCATAAGTGCTTCGGTGTTATGCGGATTAAAATCTTTAGGCGTTCCTCTTTTTTCATCGTTTGCTACCAATACAAACCAGAGCGTACTAAGCTTTTTATTTCCAAAGCCTGTTTATAAAAGAGATTTAAGACATGATTTTTTAAATCCTCGTCTTAAAAAAACACAATCAGAAATTTCAAGGAGATGGGATAAATGAGATTTTCATCAAAACTAAACAGATACGAAGCTGTATGTGTTATGGTAACTTTATTATGTTCTAAGCTTTTTATATCCTATCCATTATACGGAAATACTTTTTCAGGCTTTGAAATAATTATCATTAATTTTATTTCATTTTTATTTCTTGGACTTTGGGCTTTAATTTCTTCAAAATCAAATTTTAAAGTTTCAAAACCTGTTAAAAATACCCTGCTTTTAATTTTAATTTTAGTAACACTGGTTGTGGCCTCTTTATCTTTTGTTAAATACACTGTAAGTTTAAAGTGGTCATTGTTAAACAACTCTCCTCAAGGGTTTATTGCTTTTATAATACTTTTAGGTGTTATATCAGGTGTGTTTACTGGTATTAAAGGACTTTCTAAACTTTGCTCATTTTTCACTCCTGTAATACTTGTTTTCACCGTTATTTTTATGTATCTTGCATCAAAATCGTTTGACACATATAAAATGTTCCCTGTTTTTGGAGACTCTTTTGGTACTATATTAAAACACAGTTTTTTTATGCTTTCATCTTTATGGGAATTTGTATTTGTGGGCTTTTTACCCTCACTTTTAAAAGATGAAGAAAAGCTTACCTCTACCATATTTTTATCACTGGGCTTTTCTTTTTTATTTTATTCACTTACAGGTGTGTCTGTAACGCTTTTAAGTGTATCGGGAGGACAGGGTTATTCTGAAATATTTAAAATAATAAGACTTATAGACCCTTTAAGTGTAATCGAAAGACCTGACTCTGTTTTTTATATACTTTATGTTTTATCCATTCTTTTATATATTTCACTTTTAGCGTTTTTTATAAAAGAGATATACTCTAAGATATCAGATATTAAATATAATGAAGAACTTGTTATTCCAATATCTCTTATGATTTCAGCACTTAGTTTTTCTTCTATATCGGATTTTGAGCTAGAGTCATTATATAAAGGGATTTTAAGCAGTCTTTTTGTGCTTTTACTCATCTTACCTTTTATAATTAACAAAGCAAAGAAAGGTAGGTCATAAAATGAAAAAATTGTTACTATTAATAGCTTTTTTACCCATATTATTTTTATCAGGTTGCTATGATGCAAAAGACATTGATAATATGGCATATACATTGGCACTCGGTGTTGATTTAACTGAGAATAATGATTATTTGTTTACATTTCAGGTGGTTGCTCCCCTTAATATAAAAGGCGGAGTTGAAACAGGTCTTAATGTGGAGGGAGACGGAAAACCACTCATAAATTATAAAGCGACAGGAAAAGACTTTTTTGAATGTTTTGTAAAAGCTGACGACAGAATATCAAAAGAACTTGATTTGTCTCAACTTAAAGTTATTGTTTTTTCTCAAAAAGCACTTTTAAACCGCTATGAAAATTTAAAAGAATTTTTTAAAAACGAAAAACTTTTCAGGGATAATATTTATATTTGTATGGTTGAAGGCCAAGCTGAAAAATCTCTGGAACATACATCGTCGCCCCTTGAATTAAATCCATCAAAATACTATGAACTTGTTTTTTCGGAAAATTCAGCCGAAAGGAACATTAGCACACCTTTGTGGGAATTTTTAAAAAAAGACTGTTTTTTAATACCTGTTTATAAACAAACTTTTGAAGGCTTAGTACCTGACGGTGCTTATGTTTTAAACGGCAAAGAACAACCACTGCACCTTACCCAGAATGAAACATATTTTTATAATGTGCTTTCAGGAAAGGTAAGAACCACAAGATACAAAAACGCGCTCCTTAATTTAGAAAAAAAGCCTTCATGCAAAACCGACTATACAAATGCCACTTTAACCTACACAGTCAGAATAAAATGCCAGAAAGAAAAAGGAAGTAATTTAAATATTGAGAAGGAATTTAAAAACGGGCTTAACAATGTTTTAAATAAACTTAAAACCAACAATTCAGACGCACTTCATATAAAAGAATCGCAAAAAAAATACTTCTTAACTTTTAAAGACTATGAAAAAAATGCACTTGACATTTCAAAGCTTGACTTAAAAACAAATCTTGTATACCACGAAATAAATAAGGAGGGATAAAAGGTGATATACTTTATATTATTCCAGCTTATATCCTTTACATTTGTATTAAGACTTTCGCTTTATGCTTTTTACTCAATTAAAAAGCACAGAAAAGAAAGCATTTATCTTTTCTGTGCATCTTTATTTTTATTAGTTTCTCAAGCGATTTTGTTAATTGTTTGACTTTTCACGGTCGCTTAGGAGTGTGTTTAATTCTTTCATAAATGTATTTATATCCTTAAATTCTCTGTATACCGAAGCAAAACGAACATAGGCAACATCATCAATGTCTTTTAAAGCATCCATTACTTTTTCACCAATTGCAGTTGTTGTAATCTCTTTTTCAAGACCTGAATTTGCATCGGATTCTATATCGTTTACAATTTTTTCTAATTGTTCAATAGAAACAGGCCTTTTTTCACAAGCCCTTAATATACCGTTTAAAAGTTTTTCACGGTCAAACATTTCACGGGATTTGTCTTTTTTAACTACCCTTAGAGGAATACTTTCTACCTTTTCATAAGTAGTAAATCTCTTACCACAATCCATACATTCTCTTCTTCTTCTTATTG
>JAZSNJ010000060.1:0-14088 GCA_045536355.1 Clostridia bacterium
ATTCCAGTTTGAAAGTTACGGTATGAGAAAATTCTTAAGGGAATTTAAACCTCAAAGGCTGGAAGATTTAATCTTAGCAGTATCTATTTACCGTCCGGGACCTATGCAGGAAATTCCTAACCTTATTAAAAATAAAGAAAACGAAAGTTCCATTCTTTATGACCACGAAATTCTTAAAGATATACTTTCTGTAACTTACGGTTGTATAGTATATCAGGAACAGGTTATGGAAATTGTTAGAAAACTTGCAGGTTTTTCTATGGGTGGGGCAGACCAGGTAAGACGAGCCATGTCAAAAAAGAAAGCCGATGTTATGGAGCAGGTTAAAAAGGAATTTTTATACGGGAAAAAAGATGAAAATGGAAATTTAATTGTCAAAGGTGCTGTAAATAACGGCATTGATGAAGAGGTTGCTCTTAATATAATAGACAGCATAATGTCATTTGCGAGTTATGCTTTTAACAAATCACATGCTGCGGCATATGCTGTGGTTGCATATCAGACTGCCTATCTTAAATATTATTATCCAAAGGAATTTATGGCAGCACTAATGTCATCTTTTTTAGATAATTTGGATAAAGTAGCAGAATATATTGAACTTTTAAGAAGTATGGGTATTGAAGTTGTACCACCTTCTGTAAATGAAAGTATTGATAATTTTTCTGTTTCAGACAGCAAAATACTTTTTGGACTTGCGGCTATTAAAAATGTTGGTATAAATTTCGTTTCAGATATTATTTCTGAGCGAAATAAAAACGGAATATTTAAGTCGTTTGTTGACTTTTGTAACAGAATGACTCTATATCCGTCCCTTAACAAAAAAGCAGTTGAAAGCTTAATAAAATGTGGTGCATTTGACTGCCTTAATGTTTACCGTTCAAGTTTGATGGCTGTGTATGAGCAAATTTTAGACTCATCTTCAAAACTTAATAAATTTACAACTACAGGTCAGATATCGTTCTGGGGTGGAGAGCAAGCCGAAGAAGAAATTATAAAGCTTCCACAAATACCTGAACTTGATGTAAATGAAAAACTGCTGTATGAAAAAGAACTTTTAGGTGTTTATGTATCAGCTCATCCTTTAGATAAATATAAAAGCCTGTTTAAAGGGAAGGTTAATATTGATACTTTGAAACTTAAAAATATTTTAAAAAACGAAGCTGATATATCTTCATCTGATGGCAGGGAAGTTATAATCGCAGCAATTATTTCTTCGGTTAAGCTTATTAATACAAAAAGTAATTCCACTATGGCATTTGTGAAAGCTGAAGATAAATATGGAGCATGTGAGATAGTAGTGTTTCCTAATATTTATAAAGCAAATGAAAATTTACTAATTAACGGAACTGTTGTTATAGTTCAGGGTAAAATTAGCATAAAAGATGAAAACAATATAAGCATTATTGCTTCTAAAATTATTCCAATAGGCAGCGGTAACACTTTGGAAAAACTTTATATTAAGGTTACTGCAAATACTAAAGATAATGTGTCAAAACTCCCCAATATTTTAAAAGAATATAAAGGAATGGTTCCTGTAGTTTTATACTATGAAGAAGAGAAAATAACAAAAACTGCTGATTTTGATTTATGGGTAAAAACTGCGCCTGGGCTTATATATGAACTTAAAGAAGTTTTTGGGAATGAAAATGTAAAAATTGCCAAAAAGTGATGTTGACAAATTAATTTTTATATGTTACAATATTTCTCGTTAGTAACGGAGGTGTAAATTATGGGAATTGCTCTTACAATCGTACAAATTATAATAGCTGTGGCTTTAATAATTATTGTGTTAATGCAGTCTGGTAAAACTCAGGGCCTTTCAGGGTCTATTGCCGGTGGTGCTGAAACATTTTTTGGTAAAAACAAAGGAAGAACTATTGATGGTATTTTGTCAAAATTAACATCAGTTGTTGCAATATTATTTATTATTTGTTCTGTTGCACTTTCTATTGTATTATCAAAATAAAATTAGGTTAAAATACATTGCAGACAAGCCGGCGGCTTTGTCTGCTTTTATTTTATTTAACTTGGAGGAAGAATGGTAACTCAAAAGCAAATTTTAGAATATATTAATTCTTACAATTATTATCCGTCAAAATTTAACGATTTAAAAATTAAATTTGATATAAACAATAATGATGATTTTGGTAAATTACTAGACGAACTGGTATACTCAGGTAAAATTTACAAATCAAGAAACGGGCTTTACATTTCGACTGAAAGCGAAAGATATGTTTTTGGTAAATTTTCATTAATGCCTAAGGGTTTTGGTTTTTTAAGAACAGGCAGCGAAAAATTTAATGATATTTTTATTGGACCAAATGATACTAATTTTGCATCTAATGACGATATTGTTTTGGTTGAGATTACAAACAGACCACATAATTTAAGTGTTGAGGGTAAAATAGTTGAAATTTTAGAAAGAGCAAATAGTAGCGTCGTTGGTAGAATTCAAAAAAACAGAGGAGTAGTATTTTTAGTTCCACTTGATAAGCACATTGGCTTTGATGTTTATATAACAAACAAAAAAATGCCCAAAATCAAAGATGGGCTTGTTGCTGTTGCAAAAATAACTAAGTGGCCTGATAAACTTAAAGGTGCTGCAGGTGAAATAACTGAAGTTTTAGGTGATTTTAATCAAAAAGGTGTAGATGTTCTATCAGTTATCAAAAGCAGAGGAATAAGATGCGAATTTTCAAATTCCTGTCTTAATGAAGCAAGCGTTGTGTCTAAAAAACCGATTGATTTATGCGGAAGAACTGATTTAAGAGATTTACTTACAATAACTATAGACGGACAAGATGCAAAGGATTTAGATGATGCTGTAAGCTTAGAAAAAATTAACGATACTTATAGTCTGTGGGTGCATATAGCAGATGTAAGTGAGTATGTTACACATAACAGTAAACTTGACCGTGAAGCATTTAAGAGGAGCACAAGTGTATATTTTGCTGACAGAGTTGTGCCAATGCTACCAGAAAAAATTTCAAATGGTTCATGTTCACTTAATCCTTTGACAGAAAAACTTGCACTTTCTGTTAATATGGAAATTGATTTAAACGGTAATGTTAAAAAATATGATATAAAGAAAAGTGTAATAGTTTCAGATTTTAGAATGACTTATGATGATGTTCACAGCATTTTACTTGGAGACGAAACATTATGTGAAAAATATTCAAAAATTACTGCTATGTTAAACAATATGAAAGAATTAATGCTTATCTTAAATAAAAAGAGAACAAAGCGTGGGAGTGTTGATTTTGAAATTCCTGAGCCTAAATTTATCTTTAATCCTGACGGAACAGTTAAAGATATTATAAAAAGACAAATTACAGATGCTAATAAAATTATTGAAGAATTTATGTTAATATGTAATGAAACTGTTGCTGAACATATGCACTGGAATAATTTGCCTTGTGTTTACAGAATTCATGAAAAACCATCAGAAGAAAAGGTGGAGGCTTTTAAAAAGCTGTTAAAACCTTTAGGATATACAATGAAAAACTCTAAAGATTTATATCCCGGTATGTTTTCTGACCTTTTAAAGAAAATAAAGGATACACCTGAAGAAAAGACGCTTACAACAATGATGCTAAGGTCTTTTATGAAAGCAAAGTATTCAAATGTTAATGAGGGGCACTTTGGGCTTTCTTCAAATTATTATTGTCATTTTACATCACCAATCAGAAGATATCCTGACCTTGTTGTCCACAGAATTTTAAAAGATAGTTTAAATTCTTATATTGAAGGAGATAAAATCAATACCTATAACTCTTTTGTAGAAAAAGCATCAATTCAGTCAAGCGAAAAAGAAATTTCGGCAATGGAAGCTGAAAGAATAGTAGATGATATTAAAAAGGCTGAATTTATGTCAAACTATATTGGGGAAGAATTTTTGGGAGTTGTGTCATCAGTTACTTCGTTTGGTATTTTTGTTGAGCTTGATAATACTTGCGAAGGTCTTATTAGATACAAAGATATTGATTTTGACTATTTTGAATTTGACAGTGAAAATATGAAAGCTATAGGCATAAATTCAGGCAAGTGTTATAAGATTGGCGATGCTGTTAAGATTAATGTAGCAAATGCAATTCCTGAAACAGGTGAGATTGATTTTATTTTTGCATAAAAAAGGAAATTTGATTTTTGTGTAGAATATTACAAATGAGAAGGTAAGGAGCTAAAGATGAAGATAATTAATTCTAAAAAAATTGAAGATGCAGTTGAAACTTTATGTATAAAAGCTAATTGCTTTCTTCCCGATGATATTAAATCAGCCATTATAGATGCGTTTAATATTGAAACTAATCAAACAGCAAAAGATATTCTTTCTGATTTGATTAAAAACTATGAAATTGCTGAAAATGAAAATATTCCTGTATGTCAGGATACCGGCATGGCTGTATTTTTCGTTGAAATCGGGCAAAATGTTATTATAGAGGGTGAGTCCATTGAACGAGCAATCAATAACGGAGTTAAAAAAGGGTATGAGAACGGTTATTTAAGAAAATCTGTTGTATCTGATCCTTTGAACAGAGTTAATACCAATGATAATACTCCAGCAGTAATTCACTATGATATTGTAGATGGTGAAAATCTTAAAATCACTTTTTTGCCAAAAGGTTTTGGAAGTGAAAACATGAGTGCACTAAAGATGCTTAAACCATCAGATGGGGTAGAGGGGATTAAAAACTTTGTAATTGATACGGTTAAAAACGCCGGAAGTAATCCGTGCCCACCAATTGTTTTGGGTATAGGTATAGGCGGAACAATGGAAAAAGCTGCCGTTCTTTCCAAAAAAGCCTTAACAAGAGATGTTTCTTCCTGTAATGAAAACGAGTTTTATTCAAAGCTAGAGCAGGAATTAAAAGAAACAATCAATAATCTTGGCATAGGCGTGTCTGGACTTGGCGGTAACACAACGGTTTTAGGTGTAAATATTGAAACCTATCCAACACATATAGCAGGTCTTCCTGTTGCAGTTAATGTAAGCTGTCATGTAACCAGGCACAAAAGTATTACATTATAACAGGAGAGGAGCTTCTGAAAGTGAAATTAAATATAGTTGAAAGAAAAATAAATCTTAACGACTCTACAAAGGAAAAATTAGAAAATAAACTTAAAAAATTTGAAAAATTTTTCAAAGATGATACCATAACAACTGCAACTTTTAAAACACAGAAAGACAAGGTTTATTTAGAAGTATTTATTAATATGGGCGATATGATGATTCGTGCAGAAGCCGTTGATTCTGATGCAAAAGTTGCAATTGATAAAATAGATGATATTATTGAAGGTCAGTTCAGAAAATATAAAACGAAGCTTGAAAAGAGAGTAAAAGTTAATGCTTATGATGACTTTTTTCAAAGTTTTGGAGATGATTTGACCGAAGTAGAAGAAAAGGAATTTAATGTTGTTAAATCCAAAAAGATTTTTGTAAAACCAATGAGTGTTGATGAAGCTATTCTCCAGATGAACTTAATCGGTCATCAATTCTTTGTATTTTTAAACTCAGAGCTTAATAAAAACTCTATTGTTTATAAAAGAAAAGATGGCAATTACGGACTGATTGAAGTAGACTAAAGATAAAAGCACCCTTTTATGGGTGCTTTTTTTAGTATAATAATTTTTAAAAATCACACCTTAAATATATCAAAATATTTGAGGTGATTTTTTTGTTTAAAAATAATTATAAAAAAATTATTTTATACATGAGCGCTGTAATGCTAATAATAATCGCTGGATATTTCGGAGCCGACAAAGATATAGTTAATGTTGAAGCTACATCATATCCAGAGTATTTAATAGCTGGTGGCAATGTTATAGGAATTAAGCTTTATACTGATGGTGTACATGTGGTAGATACAGATTTTGTAGAAACCATTGAGGGCAAAAAATCTCCTGCAGTCAAAGCTGGAATTAAATCAGGGGATTATATTACTGAAATTAATGGTAAAAAAATTAGCACCATAGAAGAATTTGTAAACACAATTAAAGGTCCTGAAAAGATTAGTATTACCTATGTTAGAAAAGGGAAAGTTAAAAATACAATGATTGAACCAGCATTAAGTTCAAATGATAATTCTTATAAAATTGGTATATGGGTGCGCGACAGTACAGCAGGAATAGGAACAGTTACATTTTATAATCCTGAAACAAAAGAATTTGGTGCATTAGGACATAGCGTAAATGATTCTGACACTAAAAAGCTACTGAATTTAAAATCAGGTAAAATATATAAAACACATTTAACCTCTGTAACAAAGAGCAAAGATGGACATCCCGGAGAAATTAATGGAACCTTTGTAGGTGAAAACAATTATGTTGGTTATCTTACCAAAAACACTTCTAATGGAATATTTGGAATCATGGAAAAGGATATATCAGGTGGCAAAAAATATAAGGTTGCAACAAGAGATGAAGTTAAAACGGGAGAAGCAACCATTCTATGTTCAATTGATGATGATGGAGTAAAAGAATACAAAATTGAAATAATTAATGTAATAAAAAGTGATGCTTTTAAAAATGAGGGTATGACTATTAAATTAACCGACCCTGTTTTACTACAAAAAACTGACGGAATTTTACAAGGTATGTCGGGAAGTCCAATAATACAAAATGATAAACTTGTAGGCGCTATAACACATGTGTTTATAAATAATCCTCAAAAAGGTTTTGGAATTTTCATCGAAGATATGATTTTAAATGATTAATAGAAGCACAAGCAAATAGCTTGTGCTTTTTTATATCAACCACAAGTTGATTTTTTGAACATATAAAATTGAATTTGATTGACAAATTAGAATAATAGGTGTAACCTTGTGTTAAGGGGTGTTATAATGTTTGATAAAAATACTTTAGCAAAAAACATTAAAAAATACAGGGCTATTCAAAATATTTCTCAGAATCAACTTGCCAAAGCATTGTTTGTAACTCCACAGGCCGTTTCTAAATGGGAGAGTGGGATTGCTACACCTGACATTGAAAATTTATATAATATTGCCGAACAATTAATGATTTCTGTTGATATGCTATTCAATGACTCTTCTTTGCAAAAAGTTATGATTTGTGTTGACGGTGGTGGATCTAAAACAGAATTTTTGCTCTTTACAGAATCCGGAGAAATTAAAAACAGGCTCATTTTAGGTGCTTCTAACCCAAACCTTATAGGAATTGATAACGCTTATTCAGTTTTTAAAAATGGTATTGATACTCTCATAAGTAATTGGTCTGATATTTCAGGAATATTCATTGGAGCTTCTGGAATGAACTCAGGGGATAATGCCGAGATAATTCTTAAAAAACTAAAAAAAGAATATGGCAACATACCAATTGATATAAAGACTGATATATATAATGTAATTGCAAGTAGCACTAATGAAGAAAAGTGTACTGCTGTCATTTGTGGCACAGGCAGCGTTGTTTATGCAAGTACTACTGATGGTATGAAAAGATTAGGCGGATGGGGAACAAGACTTGATACCGCAGGTAGCGGATATGATATTGGCAGAGATGCTCTTTGTGTAGCTCTTGAGGAAAGAGAGAGCCTAGAAAAACCAGGCTTTTTAACTAATCTTATAGAAGAAAAACTTAAAACAAGTGTTTGGGAATCAATACATGATATATATGCAAAAGGCGATTCTTATATTGCGTCATTTACACCAATAGTTTTAAAAGCGTATTCTTTAGGTGATAAAAAAGCTGAAAAAATTTTAATTAAAAATGCAAAAAGATTGGCTGAACTAATTATTAAGGCGGATAATATATATGATTGTGGTAATGTAGTTGTAGCATCGGGAAGTCTTATGACAAAGAACGAAGTATTTTCAAAACTTATTACTCAATTTTTACCATCACACAAAAAATTAATCATACCTGAATTACCGCAAATATACGGGGCCGGGAAAATGTGCTTGAAGCTTTGTGATGTAGATTGTAAAGCATTTTCCGATAAATTTATTGAACAATATGAAAAATTTATAAATGAGGAATAAAATATGTTAAAAACTGAACTTAGAAATGAAAATACTAAAAATATTGACAAAATGACTACTGCCCAAATGCTTAAAGTACTTGACAATGAAAATTATAATGCTGTAAAAGCAGTTACAAATGCACTTAAAAGCATTGAAAAAGCTGTTGATACAGTTGTTTTAAGTTTTAAAAATGGTGGTAGATTATTCTATATTGGTGCAGGAACATCTGGAAGACTAGGAGTTTTAGATGCGTCAGAATGTCCACCAACTTATGGTGTTCCTTATGATATGGTAATAGGTTTGATTGCAGGTGGAGATAGTGCACTTAGAAAAGCAACAGAAGGGTCAGAGGACAATCCACTTGAAGGGATTGAACAACTAAAAGAATATGGATTTAATAATACAGATGTTTTAGTGGGCATATCAGCAGCAGGTGGTGCTACATATGTAAACAAAACTATTGAATACGCAAAGCATCTTGGTGCAGTTACAATAGGAATTACATCTAACGAGGGATGTGAACTTGATAAAATATGTGATATTTCAATAGTTACAGATACAGGCGCTGAAGTTATAACAGGTTCAACCAGAATGAAAGCGGGTACAGCACAAAAACTCGTTTTAAATATGATTTCAACATGTTCTATGATTAAAATGGGATATGTATATGAAAATTTAATGATTAATTTAAAGCCAACTAATATAAAACTTAAAAATCGTATGATTGGCATAGTTTGTGAATTATCAAACTGTACGCCGGAAATTGCAACAGAGTTTTTAGACAAAGCTGACTGGAATATAAAAGAAGCGCTTAAACTTTTAAATAATGCTTGAGAGGTTGGAAATTATGCAAATTAAAAAAGAAAATTGGTCAATTGAATTTGAAATTAATACTAATTCTGCCAAAATTAAAAGTGGTAACTTTGGTAATTTAGAACTAATTGAAAGTCCACTTTTTTGTGCTGAATTTGAAAATTTAATTACTAAAGAAATTATAACAATTAATTCATTTGATACTTTTAAAGTAGTTAAATGTATTAATAAGGATGATAACATCGCATTTAATTTTGAAACAGAAGAAAATATTGTTATTTCATTAAAGGGCAGTATAGATAACAAGGGCATATCATGGGAAACAGAGATAATTAATAAAAGTGATTTATTAACAGTTACTAATGTATCATATCCTGTTTTAAAAGTTAAAAATGATATTATTAATGTTTTTGTCCCACAGCAAAGCGGTCGAGTATTTAATGACTTTGCGAAAGAAACAATTAATAAATCTTATGATTATCCCGCTCATGGTGCAGCAATAATGCAGTACTTTGCTTTTTATAATAATGGCGGCGGTGTATATATGGGAATTCATGACCCACGCGCATCTATTAAATGTTTTAAAATGAATGTTGAAAAAGGCAACATAGAATTAATACCTCAATTTATTGCTATAGGGGCATCACTTAAAAACAATTCTTTTAAGCTGGGTGGAACAGCAAGATGGGAATTCATACAAAAAGACTGGTACGATGCAACCGAAATTTATGCTGAATTTGTTCATGAAAACGCTAAATGGATACCTCAAAAAGGTGATAATGGTCGTGTTGATACACCTGATCGTTTTAAAGATGTTCCACTTTGGATTATGGATTATATTCCAAATTCTGAAAAACAATTGGAAGCAAGACCAATGACACTGGGTACTGTATCAGCTATGTACGGTAAAGATTATTGGTTTGATGCACCTGTAGAACTTAAAAAGAAGCTAGGTGTTCCAATCGCTTATCATGTATATAACTGGCATGATATACCATTTAACATTAATTATCCGCATTTTACTCCTGCAAGAGATGAGTTTAAGAGAGGACTAAAGCACTTAAAAGATGCTGATATTTATGTCCTGCCATATATAAATGCAGTTAGCTGGGAAACAAAAGATGCTGATGAAAACTTTGAAATAAATTTTGACAATACAGGAATTAAGGGTGCTTCTATTGAACCTTCGGGTAAGTATTCTGTATATGATTATCCTCAAGTTAAAGCAAGTGGCGAGAAAACTTTACTTGCACCAATTTGCCCTGGCTTTACACCATGGCATGATATTATTGGTGATATTGCTAAAGAAATGGAGGATACATTAGATATAGACGGAATATATTTTGACGAAGTTTCTGCTCATTATGCACATCCATGCCGAAGCATAGAGCACGGACATCTGCCGTGTGGTGGAAGTCATTGGTCAGATAATTATAATATAATGATGTCAAAAATAAGAAAGAACAAGCCAAAGGACAATTATTATTTCAGTGAATCTAATTGTGAAGGGTTTATGACAGGTTTTGACGGGATGTTAACCTGGCTTTGGCAAGCAGGTGATTTAGTTCCTGCGTTTCCTCGTGTTTATTCAGGATGTGTTCAGATGATTGGACGATTTACTGATGGATTAAATCGTGAAAATGATGACTTTTTCCGTTTCCATATTGCGCAAGAGCTTATCTTTGGACAACAACTTGGCTGGATACACCCTAATGTCGTTTATAATAATGAGAGATTAGAATTTTTGAAAAAAGCTGTAGATATAAGATATAAGTACTCTAATCTGTTTAATTCAGGTAAACTTTTAAGACCACCTGTTATTACTACCGATGTTTTACCTTTAGAATCCGCCGGAATAGTTATGAATCAGATTCAGGGTGGTCTATGGCAAACAGCTGATTCAGATAAGAAAGTTTTATTTGTCATTAATGTTTCGAAAAATGAAGCAAATTGCCATATAGAATATGACACTACTGAAACTGAACTGAATTTAAAACCATATGAGTTTTATGTAAAAGAATTCTAACAAAAAAAGAGCCTTTTGGCTCTTTTTTTAATCTTTGATAAACTTGTTCATATGTGATGTATCATAAAATCCACACTCTGTTGCAATTTCGGATAAGTTTTTGTCAGAAGATTTTATCAAACTTTTTGCTTTTAGAACTCTGCATTTGATAAGGTAATCAATGGGAGTTATATTAAGTTCTTTTTTAAAAAGTCTTGTCAAAGAAGATTTTGATAAATGAAACAAATTTGAAAGAGATTCAGTTGTAATCTTTTCAGAAAGATTATTATTGATAAATTCCATAATGTTCATTATTGTTGGTTTATTACTTATATATGAATTGATTTTTAAACATAGCTCTGTTATTAAATTCAAAGCAAATATATTTGTGCATACAATATTTTTGCTTTTATACATAAACAGGAGTTGTTCTAATTTATCGTTTAAGTTAACTGTATCTTCAAAATTAAGCTGCAAATAATGTTTTTGCGATGCTGTTGGTCTTAACTGGGGTTCTATATAAAACATTTGATTAAAACCGGGAATGTATGCTAAGTCGCTTCCATACTTTTCAATAAAAGTGTTTCTTACCAAAATATGAAACACATCTAAATCCTCACACTTTGTATAGCTATGTTTAACATAAGGAGGAATAACAAAAATATCTCCTTTTTTAACTGCGACTTCCATATCTGCAATTTTATGTATTCCTGTTCCACCTATTACTATATTAATTTCATGGAATTCGTGGTAATGGGTGTTAATTTCATAACTTTTATGTAGTAAAATTATAAAATATTGTTTTTCACTATCTTTTATAAAACAATCATCAGATGACCAAAACTTCTTTTCCATATTTTCACCTCTAAATTTGACGCTATTTTACTAAAAACAGCATTAATTATACTATAATAGTAACACAACTTGTAATATAATGCAAGTGTATAAATATATAAGGAGTGTTTTGTGTGGAAAACATCTATAATTATTTTTTAGAAAATGATGAACCATTTTTAGCCGGTTTTTTTGAAAACAGAGAAAAAAATAATTTTTACCGTTTTGCAAACAGCTATAAAAGATTTTTTGAATATAGCACTATGCCGGAGTATTCAGGTGGAAGTCTATATCCTCAAGGTAAAAGGTATCCATGTAATTGTACTGTTTTACCACATATTGCTTTAACCTACTGCGACATAACTGATAGATTTCATGCAAAATTTCCAGAAGAATATGTAAAACTTTGTGAAAACGAAATGTTTTATGATCATACACCCGATACTATTCACACAGTTGGCGGATGGGGTTTTGTTCATTCTTTTCCAAATTACGAAAGAATTGAAAAAGAAGGTCTTGATTCTTACAGAGAAAGAGTTATGAATTTGCCTGATGATGATTTTAAAGAAGGATTATTATTGATACTTGACGGAATTAAAGCTTACCACAACAGATCACTTGAAATATTAAAAAATAAAGAAGCACCACAAAAGCTTATTGATGCGTTAGAAAAAGTACCTTTTTCACCTGCTGAAACACTGTATGAAGCATTAGTATGCAGGAACTTTATTTTCTATATTGATGGTTGTGATGATCCGGGCAGACTTGATGCCGAATTATATCAATACTATAAAGGTGAAGATGTAACTGATATAATTAGTGAATTTTTTGATAATGTTGATATTAATAATGGCTGGACTGCTTCTCTAGGCCCTGAGTATAATGAACTTACGGTTCAGGTTTTAAGAGCATGTGTGGGGCACAGAAGACCAAGTGTAGAACTTAGAGTTACCGACAATATGCCTGATCACATTTGGAAAGAGGCACTCTTAGCAGTAAAATCAGGCTGTGGTTCACCAAACTTTTATAACGAAAAACTTTATCAGGAAAAACTTGAAGAAAAATTTCCGTATATTCCTAAAGAAGATTTGTTAAAGTTCACTGGTGGTGGTTGCACCGAAACAATGCTTACAGGAGTATCAAGAGTTGGTTCTATTGATGCCGGAATAAACACAGCATATGTTTTAAGAAATACGATAACAAACTATTTAACCAAAGCAAAAACATTTGATGAATTTTATGAACAGTTATTTTTGGATATTGATATGGCAATTAAAGAAGCTTTGTCAGACCTTGATAAACTCTATCATGCAAGGATTAATTATATTCCGCATCCAATAAGAACTTTGCTGGTTGATGATTGCATTGATAACCGTTTAGATTTTAATGCAGGTGGAGCTAGATACAACTGGAGTATAATTAATTTTGCCGGTATGATTAATGTAATCGATTCGCTTCTTGCTATAAAGCAACTTATATTTGATAATATAGAATACACCAATGAAGAATTTTTACATTTGCTCGATGCTGAGGATGAAGAATTTTTCAAAAGATTAAAAGAGTGCGAGTTTTACGGCGTAGATAATAATAACGCCGACTATATGGCTGAAAAATTTACCGACAGACTATTTGATATGCTTGACAAATATAAACCTGTATTTGGTGATTGTTATTTACCTGCATCAATTCAGTTTAATACTTATACTGAAGCTGGTAAGATTGTTGGTCCTACTCCTGACGGCAGAAAAAACGGTGAGCCATTGTGCGATAGTTTATCTGCAATTCACGGTAATGATATTAAGGGTCCAACTGCACTATTAAACAGTGTTACAAAAATTAAACTTTCGAAAGCATTAGGAACCCCTGTTTTAAATTTAATGATTTCACCGGACCATGTTGAACCTGCATTAAGACCGCTTATTGAAGCATATTTTGATATGGGTGGTATGCAAATGCAAATAACCTGCACTTCAAAAGCAGCTTTACTTGATGCATTAGAGCATCCTGAAAATCATAGAAACTTAATAGTTAGGGTAGGAGGCTTTTCAGAATATTTTAACAACCTGTCGCCTGAAATGAAAAAAAGTGTTATTGAAAGAACAATGTTTTAAAATAAAAAACATCTCGAAAGAGGTGTTTTTTTATTATTATTTCCAGATGAAATTTGCTGTCGATTATTATAAATTTTAGGTTCAAAATAAAAAAAATAATTTTTTTTTAAAAAACTATTGAAATTATTACCAAATTTTGGTATACTCTTAATATACCAAATTTTACCAATAGAGAGGAATGGTTTTTTATGGAAAAAACAAAAGTATTAATTGTAGAGAATAACACTGAATATGCGCTGAATTTAAAAAGTTCTATTGTTTCAACAAACGATTTTTCGGTTGTCGGTGTAGTGTCTGATGGATTAGAGGCAGTCGAACTGATTAATAATTTAAAACCGGAAATTGTAAT
>JAZSNJ010000172.1:0-7848 GCA_045536355.1 Clostridia bacterium
GAATATTTAAATCCTTTAATTTGCTCCCTTTTTGCATAAAGTTCTATTAAATCTTTAGCAAGAATTTCAACAGATTTTTTTACTTTTGCTTTTGCAGTATTCCAATCTGAACCACCTAATTTGTTTACTTTAATTCCTGCTTCGGCACCAACATATTTATTTATAATATTAAGCTGATTTACAGGCACATAAAGCATATCCGCGCCTTTATACTGAATTTTAAGATAGTCTTTTGTAACGCCGTCTACCGTAAGTTGATGTATGCCTTTATAAACACCGATGCCGTGAACCTGATGAACAACATAGTCCCCGCTTTTAATATCATTAATATTTCTTATATTGCTTTTCTTTTTAAGAGCTATTCTTCGTTTGGAAACCTGAATTTCAGCAGACTTATCACATATAAATGCAGTAGAGGTAAGAGGATATTCAAATCCCGAACTTATCTTGCCGGGTATTAATGTTACAACACCTCGTTTAAACTCTTCAGAATTTTCTGACCAGACTGACGGAATGTTATTGGCTGTTAAAACCTGTTGCAAGGCACCTGCCTGGTGTTTTGTTCCGCAAGGAAAAACAACCTTGTATTTTTTTAAAAGATAATACATAAGGTCTTCGCACAAAAAGTCTGTGTTTTTATTGTATGAAGGCATAGATTTAGTAACAAAAGAAAACACTTCTTTTGCCTTTAAGCCTTTATAATTCATTGAAAGAGTTGAAAGCCCAATTATTGGTTTTTTGTCTTGCTTTTTAATAAATTCATCATAAAACATATAATAATGTTCAGGATTTTTTTCTTCATCTTTAAGTTGGTAATTTCTTTCAATAGCACTTTTTATATTTTCTTGAAGCTCTTTATAGCTGTTTTCGTAATAGTCAAATATATGCTGCGGTTCATCAAAAAATATTAAAGTGTTTTCTAAATAATCTGCAATAACGCTATCTTTTGATATGTTGTTATCTGAGGCAGGTAACACTTCAAATTCACTTATATTTTCTATTGACCTTTGAGTTTCTGCATCAAACTTTCTTATTGTATCAACAGTGTCGTCCCAGAATTCTATTCTTACGGGGGTTTTTGATGAAAATGGAAAAATATCAACTATTCCACCTCTTACCGAAAACTGGCCGAAGTCAAACACCTCATATTCCCTTTTGTAACCCATCTTTATTAGTTTTTCGGAAAGTTTATTCAAATTATAAGATGAGTTCTCTCTAATAGTAATCGAACTTTTTAAATAACTTTCTTTTGAAATGATTTTCTGAAAAACTGCATCAGGGGTAGATATTACATAACTTAATTCATTACTATTTGCAAGGCTATTTATCACTTCATATCTTGCGTGGTCATTTTGATTGTTTTTAGCATCAATTTTATAAAAAATTATATCTTTTGGTGGATAAAGATACACATTATTCTCACCTACAAAAAACTTGGCATCTTCAAATGCAGTTTTTGATGCTATAGGATCCGGCGAAATGTAGAGCATACTTTTACCGAATTTTTTGCATAACGAAACGGCTAAATGCATTTTCTGCGATTCAGCCGTTCCCGTAACTTTCACAGGACTGATTTTATTATTAATTGTGTTACAGAGTTTTTCAAACTGCTCCTGGTCCTCTATAAGACTTAAAAAATTCATACTTCACCTGTTATATTTGTATTAAATTTATTCATAGCACTTGACGCACCATTTTTTAAATATTCATACACTGCATCATCTACAACAGAAAGAACATCAAACATTATTTTTTGTTCTTCTTTCGAAAAATGCCCCAAAACATAATCTGCAAGGTCATAATTTTCAGGTTTTGCGCCAACACCTAATTTAATTCTGCCGAAAACATCAGAATTAAGGTTAGTAATTATTGACTTAATGCCATTATGTCCGCCTGCACTTCCCTTTGTTCTTATTCTGATTTTGCTTAAAGGCAAACTTGTATCATCATAAATGATGATAATATTTTCATTGGGTATTTTATACCATGATGTTATTTCTAAAATGCTTTCACCACTTAAATTCATAAATGTCTGTGGTTTTGCTAAAACAACCTTTTCACCTGCAATAACGCCTTCTCCTATTAAAGCCTTGTGTTTGATTTTAGAAACCTTTATACCATTTTTTTGCGAAATATAATCAATGGCAGAAAAACCTATGTTATGTCTTGTAGCAAAATATTTATCTCCCGGATTACCTAATCCTGCAATTAAAAACATAGTTTATTTATTATCCTTTCCTTTAATAACCGACAAAACAGTATCTAAAATTATATCGTTAGATTTTGCCGAGTCATAACTTTCCTGGTTAATTGTTATTCTTTTCCTATTTTCATAAGTTGATATTATAAGATTATAAAAGCTGTCGGTTGTTAACTCTTCTTCCTCTTTATACTCACAAAATCCCTGTTCCTTAAAGGCTTTTGAATTGTCTATTTGGTCTCCTCTACTTGCCTTTTTGGAAAGTGGAATTAAAATCATTGGTTTTTTTAGTGCTAAAAGTTCAAAAATAGTTGTAGCACCTGCACGAGAAACAAAAAAATCTGTAGCAGCCATTATGTCTGAAAGTTCCTCGTTGATATATTCATACTGTGCATACCCTTTTGCATTTGAAAGTTCTGCATCAACATGGTCTTTACCACAAAGATGACATATATCAAATATTTCTAATAATTTTGTAAGATTTGCTCTTAAAAGTCCATTTAAATATTCAGAACCTAAACTTCCTCCAATCAATGTAAGAATTGGTTTTTTACCATCAAATCCTAAAAAATTTAAACCATTTTCCTTGTTACCTTCAAAAAGTTCTTTTCTTACAGGTAAGCCTGTATAAACTCTCTTATTTGGGGGTAAGTGCTCCTCTGTCTTTTTAAATGCATAACATACTTTGTCTGCAAATGGGAGTGAAAGCTTATTTGCAAGGCCAGGTGTAATATCAGATTCGTGTATAACAACAGGGATATTCAGCCTTTTTGCAGCCCACACTACAGGACAAGAAACAAATCCGCCTTTACTAAATATGACATCAGGCTTAATTTCTTTAAGTATTTTCTCGGCCCCAATATAGCCTTTAAATATTTTAGCAATATCTTTTACATTTTCTATATCTAAATATCTGCGAAGTTTACCTGCTTTTATAGTGTAAAATGGAACTGAAGTTTTTTGAATGAGTGTATTTTCTATTCCCTCACTTGTTCCTATATAAAAAATTTCAAATCCGGCATTTCTAAAAGTATCAAAAAGTGCAATGTTTGGTGTTACATGGCCCGAAGTGCCTCCACCTGTCATAACAATTTTCATAAATATAGTCTCTATCCTTTCAACTTTTACTGTTCTCGGTCTAATTTCCTGTAACTGATTGCTTCTAATATGTGTATCTTAGTAATATTTTCACTATTATCTAAATCTGCTATTGTTCTTGCAATTTTCAATATTCTGTCATAGGCTCTCGCCGAGAGTCCTAGCTTTTCAAAGGCAGTCTTTAATATTAAAGTTTCTTCCTTGCCCAATACACAATATTTTTTAATATGTGATGGTAACATTTGAGAGTTTGCATAAATGTCATCATCTTTAAATCTTTCAAGCTGAATTTGCCTTGCAAAGTTAACTCTCTCTTTAACCTGTGCTGATGTTTCTTCTTTAATGTTAGAATCAATTTCATCAAATTTCACATTTGAAACACTTATATGTAAATCAATTCTGTCAAGTACAGGACCACTTATTTTAGATGCATAGTTTATCCTTTGTGTTGTTGTACAGGTGCATTCGTGACTAGGGTCTCCGTAATAGCCACATCTACAAGGGTACATGGCAGCCACCAACATAATATTACATGGATATGTAGTCGTTCTCTGAACTCTTGAAACCGTGATTTTACCGTCCTCTAACGGTTGTCTTAACACTTCTACTGCATCTTTTTTAAATTCAGGAAATTCATCTAAAAACAAAACGCCATTGTGTGCTAAACTAACTTCACCCGGTTTTGGTATTGTTCCACCGCCTGATAAACTTACAGAAGATACTGTATGATGTGGATTTCTGAATGGTCTTGTGGTTATTAATGGAGTATCCGAATTTAAAAGTCCCGCTATACTGTGAATTTTAGTAATTTCAAGGCTTTCTTCAAACGAAAGGTCAGGCAGAATTGTTGGCAGTCTTTTCGCCAGCATTGTTTTACCTGTTCCCGGGCTTCCAACCATTAGAACATTATGTCCCCCTGCAGCAGCAATTTCTAATGCTCTTTTTGCTACTCTTTGACCCTTTACTTCAGAAAAGTCAATTTTATACTGATTTGATGTTTTAAACATTTCATCTATATCCACATTTTCAGGTGAAATCAAGACTTCTCCTGTAAGGTGCTTTATTGCATCAGTTAAACTTCTGCAGCCATAAACTTCAACATCTTTGCAAACGGCTGCTTCTTTTGCGTTTTCAACCGGCAAAAATAATTTTTTAATTCCGTTTTTTGAAGCACATATTGCAGCAGGTAATGTTCCTTTAACAGGTCTTAATTCTCCCGAAAGAGAAAGTTCGCCCATAAACATACATGTCGTTATGTCAGGAATTTTTATTATGCCTAAACTTGATATAAGACCTATTGCAATAGGAAAATCGTATATTACACCTTCTTTTTTTAGGTCAGCTGGTGCAAGGTTTACAACATATTTTTTTGCAGGAATCGATATAGAGTTGTTTTTTAAAGCAAGTTTAACTCGCTCTTTACTTTCTTTAACTGCTGCATCAGCTAGACCAACAATTTCAAAAGACGGTAAAGAGTTTGTCATATCAACTTCAACTGTTACCATTGAGGCATCAATTCCAACTATGGCACAACTATATATTTCAGAAAGCATTTTTTCACCTCGCCACAAATGCCCGCTAATTTTAAAAAGCGGGCTTGTTGTAGTTTATTATTTATCTGTTAACTAATTTTAATATTTCTTCCTGCAGAGCATTAAGTTTATTATCAGCTACATTCTGGCTGTCGCCCTTAACAAAGAAATAAAATTTAATCTTAGGCTCAGTACCTGATGGACGAACCATAAATTTTAAGCCGTCAGCATATTCAAAAGATAAAACATCAGATTTTGGAAGTGTAAGGACTTCTTCAGAACCATTAATTAAATCTTTTCTAATGCTTTGTTTATAATCACTAAATGCAATAATATTTGAACCTATAACCTCTTTTGGTGGATTTTGTTTTAAGTTTTCTACAATCCCTGCAATTTTTTTAGTTCCTGCAATTCCTTCAAAAGTAAGTGATTTTTGTGATTCTTTATAATATCCATACTTTTCATAAATTGTTTGCATAGCATCATAAAGAGTCATATTTTTAGTCTGGTAATATGCAGCCATTTCTACAATAAGCATGGAAGCAAGAACTGCGTCTTTATCTCTTGCGTAGGTACCTGCCAAATAGCCATAGCTTTCTTCAAAACCTAAAACAAATCTCTCTTCTTCAGCAGTCTTTTCAAGATTCTTAATAATCTCACCAATAAATTTAAATCCTGTTAAAACATTGTTAATTTCAATGCCAAAACTTTCACAAATTTTAGTTGTCAGTTCAGATGTTACAATTGTCTTAATAACAACGGGGTTTTCTGGCAAAGTACCATTTTCTTTTCTCTGGGATAAAATATAATCGGTTAAAAGTACACCAACCTGATTGCCTGACATAGGTATAAATTCACCATCATTATTTTTTACCATTATACCTACTCTGTCACCATCAGGATCAGTTCCTATAATAAAGTTTGCACCAACTTCTTCGGCAAGAGAAACTGCATATACAAAAACATCAGGGTTTTCTGGGTTTGGTGATTTTACTGTAGGAAATTTCGAATCAGGTTCTTCCTGCTCGGGTACTACATATACATTTTGAGCACCAATCATTTTAAGTATTTTTCTTACAGGTATATTTCCTGTTCCGTGAAGCGGTGTATAAACTATTTTAAAATCATCAGAAATCTTAGATACCACTTCCTTATTAATGGCTCTTGACAATACATTTTCAAGATATGATTTATCAACTTCTGCACCAATCATTTCGATTAATGAATGTGATACAGCCTCCATAAAATCCATAACATAAACATCTTTGAATATATCAATTTTGTTAATATATGATAAAATCATATCTGCATCTTTTAAGCCAACCTGTGCACCATCTTCCCAATACACCTTATACCCATTGTAATTTGCGGGATTATGACTTGCTGTGATAACAACACCTGCAATGCAATTTAAATGCCTTACGGCAAACGAAAGCTCAGGGGTAGGGCGCAAAGAATCAAATAGATATGCTTTAATTCCGTTAGCAGCTAAAACTCTTGCAGTTTCTGTTGCAAAAAGGTTAGAATAAAGTCTTGAATCGTAAGCAATTACAACACCACGTTTTTTTGCATTATCACCTAGATTTACTATATGAGATGCTAAACCTTGTGTAGCCTTTCTTACAGTATATATATTCATTCTGTTTGTACCTGCGCCAATTATACCACGAAGTCCGGCAGTACCAAATGCTAAATCTTTATGAAATCTTTCTTCAATTTCATTATCATCGTTTGCTATTGCCTTTAATTCACTTTTTATTTCTTCATTGACCGAAGGGTCTTCAACCCATTGTTTAAATAATTGTTTAGAAACAGTCATAAAAATCTCCATTCTGCAAAATTAATTCCAAATTATTATTTCAATACATAGTATATTCTATTCTAAAACGCTGTTAAAGTCAAGAAAATTTAGTTAAAACGGTATATTTTTTCTTGCTTTGTAAATAATAGTTAAAAACCGTATTTTTAAACTTCAAAAGGAGCTTTTTATGTTAAAAAAATACAAAAACAAACAAATAATTGTTATAAGCAATATGGATTCACCTTATTTTGAAGAAGGTGTATTTGTATTAAAGCCCTCTGTTGTAAACGAAGATGATAAAATTGTGAACGAAGCAAACCGCATTGTATCTTCCTATGTAAAAAAGTTAGAGCCGATTTTATCCTTAAAGAAAAAGCGTTTGATTTATAAGATAATAGTCCCTATAATTAGCGTTTTTGCTATAATATGCTTATCTGCACTGATTTTTTAACAATTTTTTAAAAAAAAATAAAAAAACTGTTTACAAATCAGGAAAAATGTGTTATTATAATTCGTAGCGTCTACTGTGTTTGGGGATTCTCCAACCCTTTACGCAAGTATAACGCGATTATTATTTATACGGAGGTTTTAAAAATGGATAAGGAACTCAAAAGCCAGATTATTGCTGATGCTAAAATCCATGATACTGACACAGGTTCACCTGAAGTACAGATTGCGATTTTAACAAACAGAATCAATCATCTTAACGAACATCTTAAGGTGAACAAAAAAGACTTTCATTCAAGAAGAGGTCTTTTGATGATGGTAGGTAAAAGAAGAGGTCTTTTAAGCTATCTTCAAAAGAAAGATATCGAAAGATACAGAGCCATCATTGCTAAACTTGGTTTGAGAAAGTAATAAGGCGCGGGTATATGAAGAACGAAAGGTCTTCATATACCCTGTTTTTATTATTTTTTGAATTTCTTTTATTATTCAGAAATTTGCCCTTAAATTTAAGGACATTTTTCTGAGTAATAAAAATTTATATTAATTAGTATGCCAGAAAAGCATACAACATAAACATTCGTTTATGAGAAAGGTTGGTTTATAATGTTTAGAACTTTTGAAACCACCTTAGCAGGAAGACCACTGGTTGTTGAAACCGGTAAAATGGCAGGTCTTGCTAATGGTGCTTGTTTGGTAAGATATGGTGATACTGTTGTACTTGCAACAGCTACAGCATCATCTTCACCAAGAGAAGGCGTTGATTTCTTCCC
>JAZSNJ010000065.1:0-3596 GCA_045536355.1 Clostridia bacterium
TTCCTTTGATGAAAAAATACATAATGTTGAACAGGTAATAAACTGCGCCTTAAAACAAGGTGTGCTTTATTATGTTCTTTCTGCGCTTTTAAGGCTTTATAAACAAAATAAAATTTCTTTGGATGATAATACTTTTAATAAAATCAATTCTACTCTTTTAAATTACATAATAAAATCATCTTCAAAATATGAGACATTTAAAAAAGTAATACTTAAACTTGAAGACCAAAATATAAACTACTGCGTATTAAAAGGCGAAGCTTTGGGGAATGTATATCATTCACCGTCTTTAAGAGGCTCTGGTGATATTGATATATTAATAGATGAATCCGATGAAGAAAAAACTTTTGCTCTTTTAAGAAATCTTGGCTTTAAAATAGAAGTAAGAACTCCTTCGTCAAACCACAGTGTTTGCACTCACCCCGAGTTAGGCATTTTAGAACTTCATATAAGGCTAAACTATGACTTTATCGGTGATATATGGTTTCAGGGGGAAGATAAACTAACTGAAAGCTATATAACAATCACATCAGAAAACGGTTACACTTTTAATGCTCCGGGTATAACTGACGGATACCTGCTTACAATTTTTCACGCAGTCAAACACTTTTTAAATGACGGAGTGGGGCTAAGAAATATCGCAGATGTTATTCTCTACCACAAAACATATAAAGACAGTATTGACTTTGAAAGAGTTAATAAAGTATTAGAAAAACTTAAATATCAAAAATTCGTAAACTCTGTTTTGGGTATAGCTGTTAAATATTTTGGTTTTGAAAAAGATGAGTTTAACCCCTTCGAATTTGATGAAAATCTTTCAGATTTAATTTTGGAAGATGCTTTTAAGTACGGAATTTTTGGGTCAAGAAACAACAACGAAAAACTTTGGATGATTTATACCCCTTTAAGATATAAAGCCCTTTATAACAAAGATTTTAAAGAAAATATATCAAAAATAAGAAAAGAAAATATCAAAGCTTATGCTTCTTTTAAAAAGGATAACTTAAAAAGACTTTATCCTAAAAACTCAGTTTTTACTTCTGTATTTTTACACACTTTTAATATTTTAAAAAAATCTGTAAAAAAATTCAGCGTAATAAAACAGGCACTTAAAATTGATGAAAAGATATCGAATGATAAGAAAGGAGAAATCATTCAAAAGCTTGATATGATTTAATTAATATGAAAAAAATAATTTTATGGATATTAGTTATAATAATTATAATTTTAACTTTAGTCGGTGTTATTTATAAACGAGAGTTATCTGCGCTTTATAACATCACTTTTGTATCATCTGAAAAGGCTGCAACAAAACTGCAGGAGAATAAAAATCAATTAAAGGATGAACTTAAAACTTCATACGAAATTGAAGATGCACTCATTGAAGGTTTTACGGACGAAGAAATGGAAAAAATCACAAAAGGTGAAATGACTGTTGATGAGGCTATGGAAAGAATTGAAAAAGATGTAGCTGCTCAACAAACAGGAACACCAATTAAAGATGATAATACCGAAAAAATTAAAAAAGCTATATCAGACGCTGCAACAAAGCTCTACCGTGCAAAAGCAGAATATAGTACTTCTCTTGCATCTTTAGAAACCGAAGTCCCTGCGTTTTACAGAAACTTAAGAAAACAAAAGATTTCTTCAGCCGAAGCCAAAGCTAAGGTTATATCAAAATATCTTCCCGTGTTGACAAACCTTTCAAAAGATGCCGATGCAAAGGTAGCAGAAATCTTATCTAATCTTAAAAGCACCTTAAAAAGCTTAAAAGCCGATACAAAGGTTATAGACAAAATGAAAGCTGAATATGAAAGCGAAAAAGCAGCAAAACAAGCAGAGTATATGTCTATATGGAACAGTGTTGGTAAAAAGAAAAAATAATAGTATTTTACGCTTGAAAATAAGCTCGATTTGTGATACAATACCCTTAATGTTTTTAATCTTATGTTGGAGGCAATGCTATGAGTAATGAAAGAAGCAGTTTCACCGGTAAAATAGGCTTTGTCCTTGCGGCTGCCGGCTCTGCTGTTGGTCTTGGAAATATATGGAGATTTCCCTATCTTGCCGCAAAGCACGGTGGCGGGATTTTCCTTTTGGTTTATATTATTTTAGCTATTACATTTGGTTTTGCCTTAATGGTTTCCGAAATTGCTTTGGGAAGAAAAACGGGCCTCAGCGTAATAGGTGCCTATAAAAAGCTGGACAAGCGTTTTTCATTTTTAGGCTATTTGTCAGCTTTAGTCCCTGCCATAATATTGCCATACTATTGTGTCATTGGTGGCTGGGTAACAAAATACTTTGTTGACTTTTTGTCAGGTAAATCAATTTTAGCGGCAACAGACGGATATTTTGACGCTTTTATTTCTTCTGCATCACAACCAATCTTCTGGTTCGCATTATTTATCGGTCTCACAGCTTTAATTGTTCTGTTGGGAGTTGAAAAAGGTGTTGAAAAAGTAAGTAAGATTATGATGCCTCTTTTAATTGCGTTATCATTAATAGTAGCAGTTTATTCTTTATTTTTACCAAATGCTCTAGAAGGTGTTAAATATTACTTAACTCCTGATTTTTCACATTTTTCAGTAACAACAGTTTTAGCCGCTATGGGTCAGCTTTTCTACTCAATGTCTCTCTCAATGGGTATTATGATAACCTATGGCTCATATATGAAAAAGGATGTTAATATCGAATCCTCTGTCAAACAAATAGAAATTTTTGACACAGGCATTGCATTTTTAGCAGGTCTTATGATTATACCTGCCGTGTTTGCCTTTTCTGGCGGCGACCAGTCAGCTCTTACAAAGGGTCCGAGCCTTATGTTTATAACACTTCCAAAAGTATTTGAAAGTATGCCAGGCGGTGCATTCCTTGGAACACTGTTCTTCCTGTTGGTATTTTTCGCAGCACTGACATCTTCAATCTCACTTATGGAAACTGTTGTTTCAATCTTCAGGGATAAATTTAACTGGAACAGAAAATTCACATCTCTTTTAGTATTAATCGGTAGCTTTTTAATAGGCCTTCCATCATCATTAGGCTTTGGTCCACTTAAAAATGTAACGCCTCTCGGCATGTCATTTTTAGACTTTTTTGACTTTATGAGTAATTCAGTCTTAATGCCAATAGTAGCATTTTTAACCTGCGTATTTGTAGGCTATATCATAAAACCAAAAACAATTGCCGAAGAAGTTGAATCTTCAGGCAAATTCAAGAAAAAGACGCTTTTTGAAATCGTAATAAAATATGTAGCACCCGTGTGCATAATATTAATTTTAGTGTCATCAGTAATGGAAGCACTCGGCATCTTAAAGATTTGACAAAAACTTTAAATGCTGATAAATCGGCATTTAACATAAGGAGATGTACCCAAGTGGTTGAAGTGTCCGCACTCGAAATCCCCTCGGTTACACTGTAACTGTACCCTCACAAATGGCTTAACCGTGCGGGTTTAAGCGAGGTTCAAACCTTGTTTTCACACCCTTATCTAGCGGTTTTTCTAGCCATTTCTAACATTTTTCTAACAAAAATTTATAATTTGCTCAGTTTTTTCTCCGTCAAATCGGAGTTCAAACATACACACGGACAGGTATCGA
>JAZSNJ010000045.1:0-3295 GCA_045536355.1 Clostridia bacterium
GTTGGCATTCTTTGTTTTTTATGGTGTTCCATACGGATTAAAAAATATATTTGGACTTTCAACTACTTTGTCTGCTTTGCAGGCAGGTACTATTTGCTTAGCACTAAATTGTGGCGCATATATGTCTGAAATTATAAGAGCCGGTATACAGGCGATTGACCCGGGACAGATGGAAGCGGCAAGAAGTTTAGGTCTTACATATTGGAAAGCAATGTTTAAGGTTGTGTTGCCACAGGCCATTAAAAATATGATTCCAAGCATTGTAAATCAGCTTATTATAACTTTAAAAGATACATCAATTTTATCGGTTATCGGTTTTCCGGAACTTGTTAATAAAGCACAAAATGTAATTGCTATTACATTTAAATCATTTGAGGTATGGGCTATTGTTGCAGTTATGTATTTAGTGGTAATTCTTACACTGCAACAGGTTGCCAAAGCTCTGGAAAGGAGACTTAACCGTGGCCGTTAATAAAGAAAATATAAAAATTCATGTATCTCATCTTAAAAAAAGATTTGAAAACCTTGAGGTTTTATCTGATATATCAACTGATATATATGAAGGAGAAGTTGTTGTTATCTTAGGTCCTTCAGGAAGTGGCAAATCAACTTTTTTAAGATGCATTAACAGACTTGAATCAATTACCGGCGGCGAACTTGTCGTTGACGGTTATCATATTGATGATAAAAAGATTGACATCAATAAGGTTCGTGAAAACATCGGTATGGTTTTTCAGCACTTTAATCTTTTCAACAACCTAAATGTTATTCAGAACTTAATGCTTGCACCTGTTGAACTTAAAAAGCTTACTAAGGAAGAAGCAAAAGTTGAAGCTATGAAAATGCTCGAAAAGGTAGGTCTTACCGATAAGGCATACAGTTACCCATCACAGCTTTCGGGCGGTCAGAAACAAAGAGTTGCTATTGCTCGTGCTCTTTGTATGCATCCTGATATTATGCTTTTTGATGAACCTACATCAGCACTTGACCCCGAAATGGTTGGCGAAGTATTACAGGTTATGAGAGAACTTGCAGCTGAAGGAATGACAATGGTTGTTGTAACTCACGAAATGGGTTTTGCAAGAGAAGTGGCTGACCGTGTTATTTTTATAGATGATGGTTTGATTATTGAAGAGGGGACACCTGATGAACTTTTTGGGAACCCTCAAAATCAGCGCACAAAAGACTTTTTAAATAAAGTGTTATAAAGAATTATAAACGCCTGAAAATTTAATTTCCAGGCGTTTTTTTATTGCATATAAAAGCATCTTAAGACTTTCTTAAGATGCTTTTTGTTAATTATTCTTCTGATTTATTTTCTTCAGGTTTTGGAAGTGCGTCTTTTCTTGAAAGATTGAGTCTTCCTTGTTTGTCAATTTCAACAAGTTTAACCATAATTTCATCGCCTTCAGAAACAATGTCGGTTACTTTTTCAACACGCTTGAAGTCAAGTTTTGAAATGTGAACCAAACCTTCTCTTCCTGGTAAGAATTCAACAAATGCACCAAAGTCCATAATTTTGGTTACTTTGCCTTTGTAAATCTTACCAACCTCAGGTTCTTCAACTATTCCCAAAATAGTAGCAAGAGCTCTGTCTGCACCGTCCTGGTCAGTTGTTAAGATGTATACTGAACCGTCTTCTTCAATGTCGATTTTAACGCCTGTATCAGCAATAATTTTCTGAATAACTTTACCGCCTGAACCGATAACATCTTTGATTTTTTCAACAGGAATTTTTGTTTGAATAATCTTTGGCGCATATTCTGAAAGCTGTGGTCTTACTTCAGGGATTGCTTTAAGCATTACATCTTCTAAAATGTGAAGTCTTGCTTTTCTTGTTTTTTCAAAAGCTTCTTTAATAATTTCGGTTGTTAAACCGTCAATTTTAATATCAACCTGAATGGCTGTAATACCGTTTTTGGTACCACCAACTTTAAAGTCCATATCGCCGAAGAAGTCTTCTAAGCCCTGAATGTCAAGCATAGTAACAAATCTGTCTTCTTCAGTAACAAGACCTACTGAAATACCTGCAACAGGCTCTTTAATTGGTACACCTGCATCCATAAGAGCGAGTGTTGAACCACAGATTGAACCCTGTGATGTAGAACCGTTTGATGATAATACTTCAGATACAAGTCTTATTGAATATGGGAATTCATCAACCGGTGGAATAACAGGAACGAGAGCTCTTTCTGCCAAAGCACCGTGACCAATTTCTCTTCTTCCAGGACCTCTTGATGGTCTTGTTTCACCAACTGAATACGATGGGAAGTTGTAGTGGTGCATATATCGTTTTGAATCGTTTTCATCTAAACCGTCTAAAATCTGATTTTCACTTACTGCGCCAAGTGTTGCAATGGTAAGTACCTGAGTCTGTCCTCTTGTAAACATACCTGAACCGTGTACTCTTGGTAAAAGGCCAACTTCAGCAGAAAGAGGTCTGATTTGATTTAAATCTCTTCCGTCTACTCGCTTGCCTTCATCTAAAATCCATCTTCTTACAACATACTTTTGGAGTTTGTAAATAGCGTCATCAATTTCAGATTCACGCTCAACAAACTGCTCGTCCAATTTTTCGTGAGCCTCTGCAGTAACAATTGCAAGATTTGCATCACGAACTGTTTTATCATCAGTATCAAGAGCCCATTTAATTCTATCTAAAACAGCTTCTTTTGTTGCTTCGTAAACATCATCAGCAACAACGATAGGTGTATATTGAATTTTTTCTTTTTTACCAATTTCATCAGCGATTGACTGAATAAAATGACAAAGTTTTTTAACTTCTTCATGACCTTCTAAAATAGCTTTAAGCATAAGGTCTTCAGGAACCTCTTTAGCACCTGCTTCTATCATAACAACTTTTTCAAGTGTTCCCGATAAAGTAAGGTCTAAATCACTTATTGCTCTTTGTTCAACTGTTGGGTTAATAATAACTTCACCGTCAATCAAACCAACAGAAACACTTGCAACAGGACCGTTAAATGGAATATCTGAAATAGCAACTGCTGTTGCAGCGCCAACCATAGCGGCAATTTCAGGTGAATTATCCTGTTCAACGCTCATTACGGTTGTAACTATAGATACATCGTTTCTTAAATCTTTAGGGAAGAGCGGACGCATAGGTCTGTCAATACATCTTGATGCTAAAATTGCAGACTCAGTAGGCTTTCCTTCTCTTTTTATAATGCTTCCCGGAATTTTTCCATCTGCGTATAATTTTTCTTCATAATCACCATTTAATGGGAAGAAATCTACGCCTTTTCTTGGTGAAGATGATGCTGTAGCTGTTGCAAGT
>JAZSNJ010000110.1:0-2261 GCA_045536355.1 Clostridia bacterium
TGCGCTGCTTCATATTCATAATATCCTTCGGGAGATACCAAAACAGAGGTCATCATAGCGAGTGAACCGTAAGCAGTTGCAACCATATCGCTCATAACATCACCGTCATAGTTTTTACAAGCCCAGATGTAACCGCCCTCAGAACGCACAACTCTTGCAACAGCATCGTCAATTAAGGTGTAGAAATATTCAATACCTGCTTTTTCAAACTTTTCTTTATATTCGGTTTCATAAACTTCTGCGAAAATATCTTTAAAATGATGGTCATACTTTTTGGAAATTGTATCTTTTGTTGCAAACCACAAATCTTGTTTTAAATCAAGTGCATAGTTAAAACAGCAACGGGCAAAGCTTTTAATTGAATTATCTTTATTGTGAAGCCCCTGGATAATACCGCAAGAGTCATTAAAATCATAAATGAGTTCTTTTTCGGTTTTTCCGTCTTCATACTCTTTTAAAAGGTAGCATTTAGTACCTTTTT
Source organism: Clostridia bacterium (assembly GCA_045536355.1). Lineage (GTDB taxonomy): Bacteria > Bacillota > Clostridia > RGIG6154 > RGIG6154 > CAKSDT01. Next base: position 482 of record JAZSNJ010000110.1, read on the forward strand.
CTACTGTAAGCTCTGTGTTTTTATAAACATCGCCATAAGCATGACGGGCAATGGTAATTGGTTTTGTCCAACTTGGAATGTAAGGAACTATACCTTTTACAATAATTGGAGTTCTGAAAACAGTACCGTCTAAAATAGCTCTTATTGTTCCGTTTGGAGATTTCCACATTTCTTTTAAGTTATATTCACCCATTCTTGCCTGATTTGGGGTAATGGTTGCGCATTTAACTGCAACACCATATTTTTTGGTTGCGTTGGCTGAATCTATTGTAACCTGGTCGTAGGTTTCGTTTCTGTATTCTAAACCTAAATCATAATACTCGGTTTTTAAATCAACAAAAGGAAGAATTAAATGGTCTTTAATCATCTTCCACAAAACTCTGGTCATTTCATCGCCGTCCATCTCGACAAGCGGAGTGGTCATTTTAATTTTTTCCATAGCGTAAAATCTCCTTTATTAAATTGTGTTATGATTATAAAATATACTTTATTTTAAGAGTTTTGTCAAGGTTTGGACGATAAAAGTTGACAAACCAAAAAAGCTGTGATAGAATACAATTTGCAATGAAGATGTGTAAGTAGCATATAAAGTTACCTTATAAAGAGAAAAACGGTCATCGGCTGGGAGCCGTTTTAAGGTTTTATATGTGAATTTCAGCATCGGAGCTCCTTGCGAAAAGCAATTTTGCGCTAAGTAAGGCGATGTAAAACTGCGTTAGTGTTTTTAAAAGTGCAAGGCATAATTTGTCTTGAATTTGGGTGGTACCGCGAGAAAGTCATTTCCCGTCCCTTTTTAAGGGGCGGTTTTTTATTTTTAAGGAGGATTTATTATGCTTGAAAAAATCAAATCTTTAAAGCTTATGTTTGATGAGAAAATTGAAAAAATCTCAACAACAGCAGAAACAGAAGAATTAAGAATTGAATTTTTAGGTAAAAAAGGTTATGTTTCGGCATTAATGGCAGACTTTAAGAATATTTCGCCTGAAGAGAAAAAAGAGGCAGGTGCAAAAATAAATCAGCTTAAGACAGAAATTGAAGATGGCCTTTTGAAAAAAGCTGAAGATATTGAAAAACAGGAGATAGAAAAAGCAATACTAAATGCTGAAAGTTATGATGAAACAATGCCAATGGAAGAAAAACAAGGCTCATATCATCCTATAACTTTGGTGCAAAGACAACTTGAAAACATTTTTTCCAGTATGGGCTTTATAATTGAAGACTATAACGAGATTGTAACCGACTATCAGTGCTTTGAAGCTTTAAATATTCCAAAGCACCACCCTGCAAGAGATATGCAGGATACTTACTACTTGGAAAACGGTCAGCTTTTAAAAACTCATACATCGGCAGCACAGAATTACATTATGAGAAAATACGGTGCTCCTGTTCGTGCAATCTTCCCCGGAAGATGCTTTAGAAATGAGTCAACCGATGCTTGTCATGAAAATACATTCTTCCAGATGGAAGGTGTTATGATTGACAAAAATATTTCAATCTCAAACCTTATTTACTTTATGAAAACAATGCTTTCAGAAGTTTTTGAAAGAGATATAACCGTTAGATTAAGACCGGGCTTTTTCCCATTCGTAGAACCTGGCTTTGAACTTGATATTAACTGCCTTATCTGCGGTGGCGAGGGCTGTCCTTCATGTAAAAATTCAGGATGGCTTGAGCTTTGCCCTTGCGGAATGATTCATCCTAATGTATTAAAAGCAGGTGGAATTGACCCTGAAGAATACACAGGTTTTGCATTTGGTCTTGGTATGACAAGACTTGCTAT
>JAZSNJ010000003.1:0-6815 GCA_045536355.1 Clostridia bacterium
CCATAGTTTAACATAAAAAGTCAAAATAAATAATAAAAAAAGCACCGCTTAAAAGCGATGCTTTTTTTATTATTTTAACAAGCTTTCGCCCGTCATATCTTCTGGCTTTTCTATTCCTAAAAGTTCTAACATTGTTGGTGCTAAATCTGCAAGGCGTCCGTCTTTTAACCCTTTGTCTTCACCCACTAAAATAAGAGGAACTAAATTGGTTGTGTGTGCAGTAAATGCACCGCCGTCTTCATCAAGCATCTTATCGGCATTTCCGTGGTCAGCTGTAATTAAGCAAATTCCGCCTTTAGCTTTAATAGCATCAACTACTTCGCCAACGCAAGTGTCTACTGCTTCTACTGCATCTACTGCAGCCTGGAAAACGCCTGTATGTCCTACCATGTCGCAGTTTGCAAAGTTTAAAATGATTACATCGTATTTGTCAGATGCAATTCTTTTAAGCATTTCGTCTTTTACTTCATAAGCACTCATTTCAGGCTTTAAGTCATAAGTTGCAACCTTTGGTGATGCGATTAATGCTCTGTCTTCTCCCTCTGATACAGTTTCAACACCGCCATTAAAGAAAAATGTTACATGTGCATATTTTTCTGTTTCTGCAATTCTTAACTGTTTTAAACCTTTCTCACTTAATATTTCACCTAAAGTATTTTCGAGTTTTTGCGGTTTATATGCAACTTCTACATTTGGCATTGTTGCGTCATACTGTGTCATACAAACATAGTATGGCTTAATTAATTCTCTTTCAAAACCTGTAAAGTCAGGGTCAACAAATGTTCTTGTGATTTCTCTTGCTCTGTCAGGTCTGAAATTATAAAAGATTATTGAGTCATTTTTTGAAACTTTTGCTACAGGTTTACCATCGTTTATAACAACTGTTGGGATTACAAACTCATCGGTTACTTCGTTTTTGTAAGATTCTAAAACAGCTTCATAAGGACACTCGCATTTTTCGCCTTTTCCCAATGCGATTGCATTATATGCTTTTTCAACTCTGTCCCAACGGTTATCTCTGTCCATTGCATAGTATCTTCCCATAACTGATGCAATTTTGCCTGTTCCGATTTCACCTAATTTTTCATAAAGTGCTTTTACAAAATCTGCACCCGATGATGGCGGAACATCTCTTCCATCCAAAAAGCAGTGAATGAAAACTTTTTTAAGTCCCATTTCTTTTGCCATTTTTACTATGCCATACAACTGCTCATTATGGCTGTGAACACCACCGTCTGACAAAAGACCCATCAAATGCAGTGCAGAGTCATTTTTAAGACAGTTTTCCATAGCATTTTTTATAGCTTGGTTAGAAAGTATATCACCGTCATTAATAGATTTTGTAATTCTGGTAAGTTCCTGATAAACTATTCTTCCTGCGCCGATATTGGTGTGTCCTACTTCGGAGTTACCCATCTGTCCGTCAGGAAGACCAACATCCATACCGCTTGCAGAAAGTGTTGAGTTTGGACAGGTTTCAAATAATTTGTCAAGATTTGGAGTTTTGGCTTCATAAATAGCGTTTACACCTTTATCATGACATTCGTTTAAACCAAATCCGTCTAAAATCATAAGCACAACGGGTTTTTTCATAGTTTAAAGTACATCCTTTCTGTAAAATACGGCTTTTCCTTATGGTAAAAGCCGTAGTAAAATTTTTAAAATTATTTTGCAGCCTTAACGATTACTGCAAAGTCAGCTGATTTTAATGAAGCACCGCCGATTAAGCCACCGTCAATATTTGGTTTTGCTAAAAGGCCTTCAGCATTACCAGCATTCATACTTCCGCCATACTGAATTGTAATTTCTTTAGCTGTAGCATCATCATAAAGTGAAGCTAAAACTTTTCTAATTTCAGCGCAAACTTCTTCAGCCTGTTCGTCTGTAGCAGTTTTACCTGTGCCTATTGCCCAGATTGGTTCATAAGCGATTACAACTTTTTTAGCATCGTCAGCACTAATACCTGCAAATGCTTTTTTAATCTGGATTGTAATCAAATCCATTGTAATTCCTGCTTCTCTTTCTTCTAAGCTTTCGCCAACGCAAAGAATAGGAAGAAGGTCTTTTTCTAAAGCTTTAATAACTTTTTTGTTAACTGTTTCATCGGTTTCAGCAAAATACTGTCTTCTTTCAGAATGGCCGATAATAACATAAGTAACACCTAAATCTTTAAGCATATCTGCTGATACTTCACCTGTAAATGCGCCTTTATCTTCAAAATGAAGATTTTCTGCACCTACTTTTACATGTGTGCCTTCAGCTGCTCTAACAGCATCAATAAGACAAACATAAGGTGTGCAGCAAACAACTTCGCATGTAGCACCTTTTGTTGCTTCTACTACTTCTTTAACAAAATCATAGGTTTCTGACGGAAGTTTATTCATCTTCCAGTTACCTGCAATAATATATTTACCCATCGTTAATTTCTCCTTTATTAAATTATATTCCCCACCAAAGGTACTCCTTTGGTGGGAATAGTTAATTATTTATCTTCAAGTGCTGCAATACCAGGAAGTTCTTTACCTTCTAAAAATTCAAGTGATGCACCGCCGCCTGTTGAAATATGGCTCATCTTATCGCCAAGACCTGCCTGATTAACAGCTGCAACAGAGTCACCGCCGCCGATTACGGTTGTAGCATCAATTTCTGCTAAAGCTTTAGCTATTGCATTTGTACCCTTTGCAAATGTAGACATTTCGAATACACCCATAGGTCCGTTCCAAACAACAGTTTTTGCATCTTTGATTGCATCTGTATAGAGTTTAATTGTTTCTTCGCCGATATCAAGACCTTCCCAACCAGCTTCAATTCCGCCTCTTTTAACTGTTTTATGTTCTGCATCGTTTGAAAATTCTTTAGCAACAACAGTATCAACAGGGATTAAAAGTTTAACGCCTTTTTTCTCTGCTTTTTCCATCATTTCTTTTGCATAATCAAGATAGTCTGCTTCTAAAAGTGAGTTACCTACTTCTTCGCCTAAAGCTTTCATAAATGTGTAAGCCATACCACCGACGATGATTAATGTGTCAACTTTTTCCAAAAGGTTGTTGATTACAGAAATCTTTGATGATACTTTTGAACCGCCTAAGATCGCTACAAAAGGTCTTACAGGATTGTTTACTGCATTACCTAAAAATTCGATTTCTTTTTCAATTAAGAAACCTGCAACGGCAGTGTCTAAATATTTTGTTACACCAACATTTGAACAATGTGCTCTGTGAGCAGTACCAAATGCATCGTTTACAAACATATCTGCAAGTGATGCGAGTTCTTTGCTGAATTCATCAACATTTTTTGTTTCTTCAGCTCTGTATCTTGTGTTTTCGAGTAAAACAACATCGCCGTCATTCATGTTTTCTACTGCTTTTTTAGCATTTTCGCCAACAACATTATCGTCAGCTGCGAAAATTACATCTTTGCCTAATTTTTCTGAAAGTTTTTTAGCAACAGGAGCGAGTGAAAGTTCAGGCTTTGGTTCGCCTTTTGGTTTACCCATGTGTGAGCATAAAATAACCTTTGCTCCGCCATCTACTAAAGTTTTGATTGTTGGGAGAGCCCCGTCAATTCTTGTTTCGTCTGTGATATTTCTGTCAGCATCAAGGGGAACATTAAAGTCGCATCTTACTAATACCCTTTTACCCTTTACTTCAATATCTCTTACAGTTTTTTTGTTCATTTAAAACAACTCCTCTAAAATATATTAAAATTTTTTATTACTCAAACATTACAGATATACCAAATGCGCCCGGACCTGAATGACAACCTATTACAGGACCTGCTTTTTCTATACTCTCTACTTTAACGCCTTGTTCTTCTAACATTTGTTTTATCAATTCTGCTTTATCCGGGACATCGGTGTGAATTACATGTACTATTGCATTTTCTTTGCCGAGTGCCTCGTTTTTAATAAGTTCAACCATTTTTAAGATGGCTTTTTTCTCACCTTTAACCTTATCTATGGCAGAAGTGAGTCCGTCTTTAATCTCAATTATAGGCTTAATATCAAGCATACCGCCTATTATTGCAGACATAGTTGTTATTCTCCCGCCTTTTTTCAAATTGTCAAGCGTTTCAACCGTAAAGAAAGTTTTGTTTCCGCTTATTAATTTATCCAAAAGTTTCAAAGCGTCATCTGATGATGCACCTTCGTTTATTAATTTTTGGGCACGGTATGCCATATAACCGTAGTTGTATGAAAGCGATTTAGAGTCAACCACATGAATTTTAACACTAGTGTCTTCCATAACCATGTTTGCTATATTTACAGCATTCTGATATGTTCCACTTGCTTTTGCGCCTATTGTTATAACTATTAATTCGTCATAATCTTTTGCCTGTTCACGGAAGGCTTCTTCAAATTCTAACGGAGTAATCTGTGTAGTTTTCGGAATAGCACCTGTATCCCTTAATTTTTTGTAAAACTCCTCATCTGACATATCATATTTATCTCTTATCTGGTTTTCTCCGTCAAAACTATACTTAATGGGAAGAACCAGTACATTTTCTTTTTGTGCAACATCTAATGGCAAGTCCCCTGCGCTGTCAACTATAACTCTTATTTTGCTCATCAAATCACTCCCTTTTTCGGCTAATAATTACACCTAAAATATTATACACCAAATTTATCCTTTTTTCAATAGTTTTGTTGTTATTATTGACTAATTTTGGTTAATATATTAAAATATGTTTATGGAAAACGATATTTTATTTATGGAAAAAGCAATAAGACAGGCAAAGTGTGCATTAAAAAAAGATGAAGTGCCGGTAGGGGCAGTAATTGTAAAATCAGGAAAGGTTATATCAAGGGGGTATAACAAACGGGAAACTTTAAGTCTTTCAACTGCACATGCAGAAATTTCTGCCATAGAAAAAGCCTGTAAAAAACTTGGTGCTTGGCGTCTTACAGGATGCACTCTTTATGTAACCTTAGAGCCTTGCCCTATGTGTGCAGGTGCAATAATAAATTCAAGGATTGACAGGGTTGTATTTGGTGCTTTTGATAAAAAAAGCGGTGCCTTTGGCACGGTTTTAGATATGGCTAAGGTTAAACAATTAAATCACCACCCTGATGTATCAGGAGGGGTTATGGAAAAAGAATGTTCTAAGATGCTTTCGGATTTTTTCAAAAAATTAAGAGAATGAGTTAAACCTCATTCTCTATTATTTTTACCATATTTGCACTGTATGATGAAAACCTGCCTTTTTTATTTAAGATAAAAAGTAAAAAGTACCAAAGTGCTACCAGTAAAAAAGGTATTAAAAGTAAAATTTCTTTTTTAGGAAAGATAAAGTATATAAAAAGCATTGATACTACCAAAATCAAAAGCGGGACTCCATACGCCATAAGGGCAGCAAAAAAACCATCTTTTGAGTTTACCAAAAGTTCTACTTTATCGCCTTTTTTTGCATTTAAAGTGTTTTTCACATATAAAACGGTTTCTGATTTACCGCAAATGTTACAGTTATCACAGTTTTCAGAACACATTCCGTTTCTTTTTATTAAAACTCCAGCCATATCTTTTGATGTTTTAACAACAGTCCCCAACACATTATTCATTGGCGTTTATTAACATCTCCTCTGCTGTTTTTAATGCAAGGTCGGTTACCTTGCTTCCGCTTAAAAGCCTTGCAATTTCATTTATTCTTTGATTTTTATCTAAAAGTGTAACTTCAGATACAGTTTTTTCTGCCACTACAGATTTTGACACTTTATAGTGATTGTCTGCAAAACTTGCCACCTGTGGAAGATGCGTTATTACAAATACTTGTTTGTTTTTTGAAACTGCTTTAATCTTTCTTGCAATCTTTTCGGCTGCGCTTCCCGAAACACCTGCGTCAACTTCATCAAACACCATTGATTCTATTTTGTCGCTGTCAGACAAAATAACCTTTAGGGCAAGGATTATTCTTGAAAGCTCACCGCCTGATGCAACTTTTGATAAAGGTTTTAAAGGCTCCCCTCTATTTGCAGAAATCATAAATTCTGTTTTAGTGTTTCCTTTTTCGTAAAGCTCGGTCTCATTTAAGTTTACGCCAAATACAGCGTTTTCCATTTCCAGGTCTTTAAGTTGTTTATTTACTTTATCTTCCAAACTTTTTTTTGCTTTTTGTCTTGTTTTTAAAAGAGCATCTGCTTTATTTAATAATTCTTCAAAAACTTCTTTTTCTTCTTTTTCTAAGTTTTCTTTTATAAACTCGCTGTTTTCCAAAATATCAAGTTCATTTTTTAAATCTTCATATATTTTTAAAATTTCGTCTTCTTCTGCCTGATATTTTTTTCTTAAGGCTGAGATGACATCAATTCTTTCTTCAACGCTGTTTATGTCAATTTCGTTTTCGGCGAAATTATTTTTGAATTTAACTAAATTTTCAGTTATATCTAAAAGGGTATATTTCAGGTCATTTAATCTTTCAAAATCTTCTTTTAATGATGTGTCAAACCTTGACAGCATTTCAAAATCCAAAATGCACTTTTCTATAAGCTCATTTATACCCACCTTATTTTCATCGCCTGATAGCGAATCATAAGCCCCGTTAATTCCCGAAACTATTTTTTCGGTATTTAAATAAAGGCTTCTTAATTCTTTTAAACTTTCATACTCGCCTTTTTTAAGCTTTGCCTTTTCAATTTCAGCAATTTTATATTTAAGCATTTCTTTTCTGTCGGTTAAGTCCTGCTGTTTTTTACCCACTTCTTGTATTTTTACTAAAATTTCTTTGTGCTTTTTATAAAGGCTTACATATTCTAAAAGTTCTTTCTCGTTTGATGCATAAGCGTCCAAAAGATTGGTATGATACAAGTCGGATCGTAGCCA
>JAZSNJ010000178.1:0-5568 GCA_045536355.1 Clostridia bacterium
CACCACCCTGCAAGAGATATGCAGGATACTTACTATTTGGAAAACGGTCAGCTCTTAAAAACCCATACATCTGCAGCGCAGAATTACATTATGAGAAAATATGGTGCTCCTGTTCGTGCAATTTTCCCCGGAAGATGCTTCAGAAACGAGTCAACCGATGCTTGTCATGAAAATACATTCTTCCAGATGGAAGGTGTTATGATTGACAAAAATATTTCAATTTCAAACCTTATTTACTTTATGAAAACAATGCTTTCAGAAGTTTTTGAAAGAGATATAACCGTTAGATTAAGACCGGGATTTTTCCCATTCGTAGAACCTGGCTTTGAGCTCGATATTAACTGCCTTATCTGTGGCGGTGAGGGCTGTCCTTCATGTAAAAATTCTGGCTGGCTTGAGCTTTGCCCTTGCGGAATGATTCATCCTAATGTATTAAAAGCAGGTGGAATTGACCCTGAAGAATACACAGGTTTTGCATTTGGTCTTGGTATGACAAGACTTGCTATGATGAAGTACGGAATTAAAGACATCCGTGTGTTAAACAGTGGTAATTTAAAATCACTTGTGCAATTTAACAACGATTAAGGAGGAGGTAAAAATATGTTAATTTCAACAAACTGGATTAAAGACTTTGTTAATCTTGACGGTCTTGATATTGAAAAAGTAATACATCAGTTTACACTTTCCACTGCAGAAGTGGAAGATATTTACCATATGGGTAAAGATGTTAAAGATGTTGTAGTTGGTGAAATTGTTTCATTTGAAGCTCATCCTGATTCCAAAAAGCTTCACCTTTTAAAGGTTGATATTGGTGATAAAATTGTCGACTGCGTATGCGGTGCACCTAACGCCAGACTTGGATTAAAAGTTGCTTTTGCAAAAGCAGGTGGCAGAGTTATTGAGGGCGAAATCAAAGAATGTAAGGTTGCAGGATATGATTCAATGGGTATGTGCTGCTCTGGCAAAGAAATCGGCATAAGTGATGACCACAGCGGTATTTTAGAGCTTGACAGCTCCCTTAAAAACGGTACAGACTTAAAAGAAATTTTCCCAATAGATGATATCGTGTTTGAGGTTGATAATAAATCACTCACAAACCGTCCTGACCTTTGGGGACACTACGGTATTGCAAGAGAAATTGCTGCAATCACCAAAAGAGAATTAAAACCAATTTCGTTAAAAGAACCTGAATATAACGGCGATAACCAAATTGATGTATCTTTAGAAAGAGAAGATATGGTTTACAGATATTCATGCATTAAAATGGATAATATCACCAAAAAGATTGCACCAATGGATATGGCAATAAGACTTTTCTATTGCGGTATGCGTTCAATTAATTTACTCGCTGACCTTACAAACTACATTATGTTAGAGCTTGGTCAGCCAACACACGCATTTGACGGAAATAAAATTCAAAATATTAAGGTGAAAACCTTTGATAAAGATTTTGAATTTGAAACCTTAGACGGTGCAAAAAGAGAAATTACTCCCGAAACACTTATGATTTGTAATGGTGATACTCCAGTTGCAGTTGCAGGTATTATGGGAGGCTTAGATTCTGAAATAGTTAAAGATACTTCTTCAGTTGTTTTAGAGTGTGCAGCATTTGACGGTGTTTCAACAAGAAAATCATCTTCAAGGCTTTCTCTTCGTACAGATGCAAGTATGAGATACGAGAAAATGCTTGACCCTGAGCTTACAATGACCGCACTCAAAAGATTTGTAAAACTTTTGACAGATATTGATGATGGCGCAAAAGCAGCATCAAAGGTTACAGATGTTTATAAGACAAAGTATCCAGAAATTAAGCTTTCTTTTGACAAAAAGTATGTTGACAGATATACAGGTATTGACATTTCAGAAAATGAAATAACAGAAACACTTACAAGACTTGGATTTATTCTTACAAAAGAAAACGATAACTTTACAGTAACAGTTCCATCATGGAGAAGTACTAAAGATGTTACTATAAAGGCAGATATTATTGAAGAAATCACAAGAATTTACGGTTATGACAATTTTGATATTTCAACAACTTTATCAGAGCTTAAACCTGTAAAAGCGTCATGTGCAAAAACAGGCGATGCTTTAATTAAAGACACACTTGTTAAAAACTTTAAAATGCACGAAATTCATTCATATATCTGGTGCGATGAGAAAAAATACAAAAAACTTGGCATTGACACAGAGGAAAATGTTAAGATTTTAAACACTTCTACATCAGGCAACGGTATAATCAGAAACTCAATGATACCAACACTTTTGACAATTGCTTATGAAAATAAATCTTTTGATACATCTTATGGCATATTTGAAATAGGCAGAGTGGTTGAGGGCTTTAAAGAAAACGGTGAATGTAACGAAATTAAAAAGCTCGGCGCAGTTCTATTTAGCAAAACCAAAACCGAAAAAGAAGTTTATTTTGAAGCAGTAGCCCAGGTAAATAAGATTTTAGCTGACCTTAAACATTCAAAAGCCGAATATGTAAAGGTACAGCCAAAACATAACTACGAGCATCCTAAAAACACATCAGAAATTTATCTAGATGATGTTTTAATTGGAACAATAAACACATTCCACCCGTCAGTTTTGGCAAAATTTGATAAAAAGCAGTGTGCTATTGCAGCATTTGAATTAAATCTTGATGTTTTGGAGCCAATGGTTAAAAAAGACCTTTTGTTTGATGAAGCATCAAAATTCCCCGGCACAAGCTTTGACTTATCCATAAGCATAACAGACGATATAAGATTTTCTGCTTTAGAGAAGGCATGGAAAGACTTAAATATTGAAAGCCTTAAAGAGGTTAATGTTATTGACATTTATGAAACCGAAAACTTAAAGAGCATAACATTAAGATTTTCATTCGGCCTTATGGACAGAAGCTTAACAGGCGAAGAAGTTCAGGAAAATATGAATAAGGTTATGGAAAACTTAACTAAGATGAATGTAACTTTAAGAACTGCATAAAAACAAAAAGCATCGCTTACAGCGATGCTTTTTTTATAAAAAAGTTGAAAAATGTCAGATAGTATGGTATACTAAAATGAATAATTATGAGGTGAAAATATGAAGTTTGTTTTACAGAGAGTTTTAAGCGCAAAAGTAGATATAGATAACAAAACTGTAGGTGAGATTGGTAAAGGATATTTGCTTTTGGTTGGTGTGTCAAATGATGATAATTTTGAGATTGCCGACAAGATGATTGAAAAGGTACAAAAGCTTCGTATTTTTGAAGATGAAAACGGAAAAACCAATTTAAGTATTTTAGATGTTTCGGGCGAAATTTTAGTGGTTTCACAGTTCACTTTATATGCCGACTGTAAAAAAGGCAACAGACCGAGCTTTATAAATGCAGGTTCTCCCCAATTAGCAAAAGATATTTATGAACATATTTTAGCAAGATGCAAAGAATTATTTAAAAATACCAAGTCGGGCGAATTTGGTGCCGATATGAAAGTATCTTTGGTAAATGATGGTCCGTTTACCATTGTTTTGGACAGTAAGGAGATTATATCTTAAATGATTTTAGTAAGTGCCTGTTTAATGGGCGAAAATGTTAAATATAACGGTGAAAACAACTATTCTGAAAAAATAGCAGAATTTTTAAAAGATAAAGAATATGTCTTGGTTTGTCCTGAAGTTTTAGGTGGGCTTAGTATTCCGAGAGACCCGTCAGAAATAATTAAAGATAAAGTTATTTCAAAGACAGGCAAAGATGTAACCAAAAACTTTGAACTCGGTGCTTTACAGGCACTCGAAATTGCAAAACAAAATAAAGTTACAATGGCAATATTAAAGCAGTCAAGCCCAAGCTGTGGTTTCGGTAAGATTTATGACGGAACATTTTTAAATAATAAAATAAAAGGCAACGGGAAGACAGCAGAATTGCTTTTAAAAGAAGGAATTAAGATTTTAACAGAAGAAGATTTTGTATGATTTTTACAAGGTTAACATAATTTTTACATTTACTAAAAAACTTTAGACTGATATACTTTTAAGGGTAAAAGGAAGTGATTTATTTGAAAAAGTTAATATTACTTTTAATAGCACTTTGTGTTATTTTTACGGGCATAAGTGCTTTTGCTTATGATGAATTACCCGAGGAAGTAAAAATCGGTTTATATTATGGTTCTACTGCTTTATATGAGCCAAACATTTCGTGTGATGGATTTGTTACTGTAAAGCTTTTAGATGAAGAGGTTGCATGGGGACAAAACTTAAAAATCTTAACAGAAGAAGGAGTTACAAACATTTATAACGATGAAGGCCTTATTTATTCTTATGACGGAACGGAAAACCTTACATACCATCCGACAGAAGAAGGCTATATCAGAATAAACGGCAAAGAGTACAGAGGTTTTCTTATTACCATTAAGCTTGACAGCGGGGCGTATACAATAGTAAATCAGGTAAACACCGAAGAATATTTATACAGTGTTGTATCAAAAGAAATGTCGCCGTCTTTCCCTAAAGAGGCTTTAAAGGCACAGGCTGTGTGCGCAAGAACTTATGCTATGAACAGTATTGGTAACTTTAAATCACAGGGTTTTGATATGACTAATGACCAGTATTCACAGGTTTACGGCGGGATTTCTGCAGAAGATGAAAGGACAACTATAGCCGTTGACGAAACAAGGGGAATGATTGTAACCTATAATGATAAACCTGCTCAGGTTTACTATTTTTCAACAAGCTCGGGGGTTACTTTAAACTCTAAAGATGTATGGCTGGCTGACCTTCCTTATTTAACAAGTGTTGAGGATACTTACCAAGACGATGTAAAGCCCGATAAAATGGCGTGGGAAGTTACATTTACCAAAGAAAGATTAAAAGAGATTTTAACAGGCAGAGAAGTAAAAATCGGTGATATAACAGGGCTTTTAGCAGAATTTAACCAGCAAGGTGCGGTTTCAAAACTCACCTTTGTTGGTACTGACGGAGAAAAATCATACACAAAAGAATCAACAAGAAATGTATTGGGGCTTAAAAGTCAGGTTTATACAATTACCAATAATTATGACAAAAAAGATGTGAATAATAAAAAAGTATACGCTTTAACATCAAAAGGAACTGAGAAAATAAAAGGCGAAATCTGGACCTTTGCATCAAAGCAGGATAAAAAGGTTGCAAACTATTCTGTGATTTCGGCGAGTGGTGTTGAAAGCATAAAAAATGATTATGAGGGTTTAATTCCTGTATCATACACATTAAAGGGAACAGGCTGGGGCCACGGAGTAGGTTTAAGCCAGTATGGAGCAGTAGGAATGGCAGAGGCAGGATTTTACTATGACGAAATATTAACCCATTATTTTCAAGGAACGATAATACAGTAGGGAGAAATAAAACTTGAAACTTTCAGATTTTTACTATGAATTACCCGAAAACTATATAGCACAAACACCACTTAAAGACAGAACAGCATCTAAACTTATGGTTTTAGACAGAGATAAGCAAGCCATTAATCACAAAACCTTTAAAGATATTGTAAACTACTTAGATGAGGGCGACTGTCTTGTGTTAAAGGATGCAAGGGTTATTGCTGCAAGGCTTTTTGGTGTTAAAGAC
>JAZSNJ010000146.1:0-3071 GCA_045536355.1 Clostridia bacterium
ACTCCACCATTGTTTTGTAAAACTTTGTAAAGTTCCATAGCAATTTTACCTGTGCTGCCTGAACCGAAAACAATATTAATCTGTAACACTTTAACAGGTTTCAATTTTACACCATCCCTATATTTTTATATCTTCACCTAAAATTCTATCCCTTTTAAAAATTCTAAAAGTTTTTGTTTTTCTTCTTTTAAGTAGTCCATATCTATTTTAACAGGTTTTTCGGAAATGTCTTTTGCGCCTACACGGTCAAGCAGTGCCGATCTGCCTGTTTTTGCATAAAGCATTGCATAGTTTCCGTATGCAAGTGTTAGTGCACAGGCATGAACACGGTCAGAAAATGTGATGTCTGCCTCTGCATAAATGTTTGCATAGGTATGCGGAATGTCTGCACAAAATGAATTATCGTACCTGTATACCTTGTTCATAAACATAGGCGAAAACCTATGGTCAGTTCTTAAAATTGTGTATTTATCAATCTTAGTTGGCCTTTTTTTGCCCGGGAAAATACTTAAAAGATATACCAGTGCATCTGTAAATCTGTCAGTATTAAGACCGATTTTACTTAAAATATTGCTAAAATACTTAAATTTAAATTCATCACCGTTTACTGTTGATAAAACATCGTAGTTTTCTGTTTTATCATTAATATAAAGCTTAGGTTCGGGGATTTTATCAAAATTCAAAACTACATTTTTGCCGATATCTGTTTTTAAAGGCTTATATGCATCAGGCACAAAAAATGCAAAACAAACTCCGTCATAAGCATATGTAGCATAGTCTTTAAAAATATCATAAGTTTTGGTTTCCCTGCTTGTTAAAACATAAGGAGGACACTCTCTAAAAAACTCTTTACATTCTTCAATGACTTCATCATCATATTTCATCATACCGGCACTCAAAATCATATATTTAGTGCCTTTTTCTTTTAGTTTTAAAAGTGTATCTTTCCAGATATTTAAAAACGCCCTTGAAATAACAGGCCCTAAAAGCACAATATAATCAAGCTCCAAATGCGATATATAATCAAACGCCTTTGGTGGGTTTCCTTTTTTTGTGTTCCACTGGGTTATGTATGCAGGTTGGTCAAAAACCATGGTAACATTTTCTTCACCGAAAACCTGTTTTAAAACATAGTCAGCCCCGAGATTGAAAAATCCGTTTCCTACATTTGTTTCCCAATATCCACCAACATAAGCAACTTTTGCCATAATCTTTCTCCGTTCCCTATCTGTCTAAAATAAATTTTGCTGTTTCAAATAAAAGTCTGTGAAAATAGTAAAATTTCGACATACCATGACGCTTGTAGATGCTATATGTAATATCTACCCTGTTCATAGCATCTTTAAATGTGTTTTTAGTGCTCATTCCGCCAAGCGAAAAGTTTGAAATAAGTTCATTTATAGTCAAAACCTTATTATTATCCTTATAAACCCTTGTTATATAATCAAAATCATCATACATATTTATAAGCGGGTAAGGATATTTTAAAAGCATCTCTCTTTTTGAAAACATAGATGGATGACACCAGCCCGTGGTTGTCCAGAGTTTACCTATCTTTGCTTTTTTTATAATATCCCCCGAATGCCTTACAATTCTTAAATCGCCCCAGGCAACATCATAGTTTTCTT
Source organism: Clostridia bacterium (assembly GCA_045536355.1). Taxonomy (GTDB): domain Bacteria; phylum Bacillota; class Clostridia; order RGIG6154; family RGIG6154; genus CAKSDT01. The sequence goes on from JAZSNJ010000146.1 coordinate 1,629, forward strand.
TTTTGTAAAACTCTGCCATTTTTTCTACTGCGTCTTCTTCATACCAGTCATCAGTATTAATCTGTCCAACTAATTCGCCGCTTGCGAGTTTAGCACCTTTATTAAGTGCATCATACATACCCTTATCAGGCTCAGATACAATTTTTAATATGTATCCTTTTTGTTCAAATTTATCTCTGTAGCTTTCGGCAATTTCAACCGTTTTGTCGGTGGATGCGCCGTCAACTATTATATATTCGATTTCATCATAAGTCTGGTTTAAAACTGATTCTATTGTTTTTCTAATTGTCTTTTCGCTGTTACATGAAACACTTATAACAGTTACAAGCATTACTTCGCCCCCTCATGAGTAAATACAACCTTTACGGTTTCAAAAATAATCTTTATATCAAGCCAGAGATTTCTGGTTTTTATATATTCTATATCATAAATAATTTTTTCTTCGGGTTTTAAGTCATAACCGCCTCTTACCTGAGCGAGTCCCGTAAGACCCGGTGTTACTTTTGTTCTTTGAATAAAACCATGAATGTATTTTTCAAACTCATTGTAAAAACATTCTCTTTCAGGTCTTGGACCTACGATTGTCATATCGCCTTTTAAGATACATAAAAGTTGTGGAAGTTCATCAAGCCTAGTTTTCCTTAAAATTGAACCGGTTTTGGTTATTCTTACATCCTTATCGCCCTGAGACCACTGTGCACCGTTTTTTTCAGCATCAATGTTCATTGAACGAAATTTTATAACATTGAATTTCTTACCGTCTTTACCCAGCCTTTCCTGAAAGTAAAGTGCACCGCCTTTAGAGTCAATCCTAATTAAAAGCGCAATTATAAGCATAGGAATTAAAAGTATTATAAGAGCCACTCCTGATGCTAATATATCAACTGTTCTTTTGATAAATGAATACACAGGTTTTGTTGAAATTTCCCCAAGCTCTTCAACAAAAAACTCTCCCTCTTTTTCAAAAGGCATAACTACTTTATCGTTTTGCATTTTTTAACACCGGCCCTTCGTAAAATTCAATAAATTACTTCTTGCAAAAAGGCATAATTATACAGAGTTAATTATATACCTAAAACGCTCTTTTGTCAATCAAAATTGACATTTCTACAATATATAACAAAAAAAGCATCGCATTTGCGATGCTTTTTTTGTTTAATAAAGTGCTAAATTAATTTTCTGCCCATCAAAACGCCCATAACAGACGCCATCATAAGTCCTCTCGTCCAGCCCGATGAGTCACCTAAGCAGTGAAGTCCCTTTACGCTCGTGGTGAAGCTTTCATCCATTTTTACCCTATTTGAATAGAATTTCAATTCGGGAGAATAAAGCAGAGTTTCATATGCGGCAAAGCCCGGGACAACCTCGTCAACAGCCTTAATAAAGCTGATAATATTTGTCATAGCGCGATAAGGCATAGCGGCGGTGATGTCGCCTGCTACG
>JAZSNJ010000114.1:0-2520 GCA_045536355.1 Clostridia bacterium
GATGCAGCAAAGAAATCAATAAAAGATACAATAGAATCTGCTGAGGCAAGAGGCTATGATGCAAAAGCAGCTCTCGGCACAGATGTATATAATAAGTATAAAGCACTTACAACAATCAGTACAGGCAACTACAACTATGCAACAGCAGTAAACTTTACCAAAGACGGTAGACTTTTGGGTAAAACAGGCGTTGCTACAACTAAAGATGCAATTCATGGTAACTATACATTAGGTTCACTTGACTCTATGTGGACTGCAATAAATGCTGAAAAAATTTCAACAGAAATCGGCTTAGAAAAAGTAGAAGGTATTGTAAGAACAGACAGCTCAAATAATATTTTCTTTAATGTTGACGGACTTATACCGACACTTGGGGATGCATCAGCAACACATCTTGATTCTGTAAAGATTCCAGCAGGAGGAAGCAAAACATTTAATCTTTCAGGCAAATACTTAAAGGGTATTGCATTTGTTGGTAATACACATTACCAGTCAGCAGCAGTCCCAACAAGCAATATCCAGTCTGCTAAAGTTACAATAGGAACACTACCTACAGTAAATGTAAATACATACAAACAGGATTTTGGCAATGCTGCATTCTTATCAGGTTTTGGTTCTAATGGAACAAATCCAACAACCACTCCATATTACTTAAACTATGGCGTGGCATACAACAGTGCAACCCCAATTCCTGTAAGCGAAGTTACTATTGCAGCTAAAAATAAGGATGACCAAAATTCAATACTTCAGTTATTCGCAGTTTACGAAATTGAATATACATTCTCAGAACTTACAACTGTTATGACTAATGTTATTAATGCTGCCTATGAATCAGCAACACTTTCTGATGACACAGTAAAGGCTATTAGAAACACAATTGATTCAGCTGAAAAGAGAGGATATAACTCAGAAACAGCGCTCGGCAGTGAAGTTTATGCTAAACTTCAGGAAATTTGTCCGCCAACAATCCCGATTACGCTTGAACCTAAAGATGGTGGAGAACTCTATGTAAATACAGCAAATGATACAGTAACACTTTCAAAAGAATTATTTAATGTAAACGGCACACTTCCTGAAAATGCAACATTTTCATTTAAAGAAAACGGTTCTGAAGTAACAACTCTTGCCGTTGGTACACATCAGGTTGAAGTTACAGTTACAGCAGAAGACTATATTCCTTATGTTCAGACAGTAACATTCAAAGTTTCTGTAGATAAAAAAATATATCCATACGGACAGTCATTTGAAGCATTTTTGAACACTGCTGCAAGCGCTCACCAGCAAGGCTACGCCCGTCCTACATCGGTAGATGATGAGTTCGTAAATAATGGCGTAGTTTACAACGGAACTAAGTTGTTTAACTCAACACAGTCAACTTATGGTGTTCCTATTTTAAATACTAATGTAACAAGTCCGTATGAATTTATACTCACTGAAAATGATGTTAAATACTACAAGCAGATTGGTACTATCTGGAATAAAGGTACTGTTGATGAAACCGGTGCAACTCATTCAGGTACAGTTATTGTTACATATCTTGATGGCTCAACAGAAAGCGTAGCTGGTCACGGTTATTCAAAAACTATATCAAATACTAAAGTTGATGTATTGGCTTCAGGTACAGATCCGTTCTATCCAGATCATTATATTTCAACAAGTGATGCTGCAGGTACAGACACTGCTACATATCTTCCACTTACGAAGGTGGCTGTATCAAGCCATAACTCAACACTTTTTGCTTTAATTGGTATTGAATATTCTGTAAATGAACTTAAAAATACAGTTATTCCTGCAATTATGACTACACTTGCTGCAAAACAGGTAGCAGGTAATGATATAACAGATGAACTCTTTGCGTTAAAGAGAACAGCTGATTCAGCAAAAGCAAGGGGACTTAATCCTTCCGAAATTGAGGGATATGATGAAATGATTGAACCTGTTAACAAGGAAACATTCTCAAATATAACATTTGAAGATGTAGTACACATTTGGGATGGCAATGCACCTACAATGGCGGTTTCAGGTGACATTCCTGAAAATACAACAGTTACTTACAAAATTGACAATGGTGAATATACTGCTACACCTACATTCCCATCTGACACTGGTGTATATACTGTAACTGTAAAACTTGAAAATGAAGATTACTTTACATTAACACTTTCTGCATCACTTTCAATTCTTTCAGGTCAGGACGGTGCAGATGCTTATGCAACAGCACTTGATACTGATAGCTTAAAAGATGAAGAAGGTATTTATAACATAGGTGAATGGGTTAATCCAACAGATGCTGCATCATGGAAAACACCATACGGTGCTCAGTCTAACTTTACTGATGCTATTACAAAAGCAACCGGTATACTTAAAAACGGCGATACAATTAAAGCTTTATTTGATGAAAATGAAACTTTAACACAAACTGTTCCTATCAAAAAATATAATGCTGATAAAACTGCATTAGTTGATGCACAGGTTACAATTGACTTTAATACTCAAGGCTTATTAACAGGTCTTAAAGCA
>JAZSNJ010000095.1:0-3711 GCA_045536355.1 Clostridia bacterium
AAATAATTGCATAGTCTTTGTCCAAAAGATTATTGATAGTTTTTTCTGCCTCTTTGCTTTCTGTTACACTAAAGGTATCAATACCTATTGCTGTAAATCCGCAAATACTGTCATAATCTCCTATTATACCTATTTTAGCCATAAGTCCATAGCCTTTCAATTTAATTAAAATAATCTCTTAATCGGGACCTGATACCCATTTCATCAATACCATTAATTTTACCACTTAATATAATTCTTACTGTCTGTACTTCTGATTGTTTTGTATTAAGATAGTTAATAAGTGGTTCTATCCCGAAAAATGTGTATTTTGATGATTTCATATACTCTGTTATCATATTGTCAGACAATTTTTCAAATTCTGCCATTGATATTTTTAAAGTTTCTGCCTCTTTAGTAAAACCTTGCTCTGTAAGTTCCTGTATTAAAGCCTCAATACCAGAAAGCGATGCTTTTATAATTCTGTCTTTTTTAACATAAGAGTTATCCGATAACGCCCTTTCTGCGAAATCAAAATTCTTCTCTGTTTTAGCACATCTTACAGCAATTTTTATATCAGACAGAGTATTGTTTAGTTTAACATAGCCCACCAAAAAGTCATTTTTTGATTTAATTGCTTTTTTTAATGTATAGTCCATACACGCTTTGTCTATTATTATGTCAGACAACTGACTGTCTCCGGTTTTGGTTAAAATGTCATACCCCTCTTTAGCACAATCTGACAGCATTTCAGGGAGCACTTTAAAATCTGCACCCAAAACAGAAGACACAATTAAATCTTTATCAATTGTAGATGGTGTTAAAAAATAATTTTCAAAATCCTTAATTCCTGTGCAGACGCCTTTTAACGCTACTTTTAAATTGTGAAAATCATTTTTATAAAGCAGTATATGAGTAAGCTCACTGTCAGGACAAACATTGGTTACTTCTTTCCATGCATTTTCAATCTGGAAAGATAAAACCCTTTCATAATTTTCTTCTGTAATAGTTTCCGTGCTGTACCCTTTGTCAAACAAAATACGCATAGCATCTAAAGCTGTTTTTGCTGACAATAAGCTTTCAATATCATTTTTTGTTAAAAGTCTGTTTTCTATAGACCTTATATATGCCACACCGTATGCATAATCCAATTCGTTCACAAGCTCACCCCATTTTTATGTTATTGGAATAAGTTTTAAATGTCTCCAAAAAGCCTGATGCTTATATAGTCAGTAAGAAACTCCTGTTTTTCTCTGAAAATTGCAGAAATTGAGCAGTTTTCCTCAATGTTGCCATATTTTAAGATAAACCCACCGTCTATATCGCACGGCGTATTACTAACTACAAGATTATATTTTGAAAACAACTCTTTTGCATCTAATGAAAGCCTTGCAAGGTCTTTTTGATTAAACATTATTTCTCCCCTGTTTTCAGGGTTTAAACGATTTATAATCCGACTGAAAATACCACCTTTACCTGAATATTCTTCTGCATATCTTTTAAATAATTTTTCAATAAAAAGTGCATATGCCGAATCATCCATAGCATATATTTTCTCTTTTGCCTTTTCGATAACAGAATCAATAGACTGGATTTTCAATCTAAGTATTTCCTGAGACGCAAGTTGCTTTGCCTTTGACTGAGCCCTAAGTTCAATTTCGGCAGCATGTTGCTGAGCTGAACTTATTATTTTATTATACTCATTCTGTGCATCAACATCTGCTTGTTTCATAAAGGCTTCATATTTTTCATCAGCCTCTTTTTTAATGTTCTCTGCTTCTTTTAAAGCTTTTTCGGCGATATAGTCTGTTATTTTGGTTAAGTCTGCCATTAAAGTTTCACCTCTTTTTAAAATTTAAGGTATTTTATTATCTTGGAATATTAATTACCATAAGGAATGAAACAATAAATGCTAAAAGCGCATAAAGTTCAACAAGTGATGCAGATACAATAGCTTTTGAAGATTCTGCAGGTTTTTTTGCTACAATGTTACATCCTGCTGCAGCAACTTTGCCCTGATGTCCTGCTGAAAAATATCCGCCAATACCAATTGGAAGACAGGCAACTAAATACATAAGACCAACTGCTGTGTCCTGCAAAACTGCTCCACCTAAAATACCAACATTAAGCATTACCATTACTCCAACGATAAGACCGTATAAGCCCTGTGTACCCGGAAGGAGCTGTAATACCAAAAGTTTACCAAATTTTGAAGGGTCATCAGTTACAACACCTGCTGCTGCCTGTGATGCAATTCCTACACCCTTTGCAGAACCCATGCCTGAAAAAATAACTGCTACAGCTGCACCTAAAAGTGCAAATACCAATCCATAATTTAACATTTTTTATCTTCCTCCATAAAACTAAAATATTTTGTGTTTATTGTAAGTGGTGAAAATGCTTTTCCTCCACCCTCGTAAAACTTACTGTAAAACTCTACATACTGAAGACGGTTTGTATGAACATAAGCACCTAATGCATTAATGGCAAAATTAAGTGAGTGTCCTACTATAAATATGAGTGTAAATGCTATAGCACTTATAACTCCTCCGCCTGATAATGTTCCCATTATATTTACAACCTGTGCTATAACGCCTGTTGCAAGTCCAAGTGCCATAAGTCTTGAATAAGATAGTGCATCGGACACATAACTTGTTACATCATAAAGCCCCAAGATGCCCGAAAAAATTCTGACTATTGGATTTTTAGTTCCTCTGCCTTTCATTAAAACAATCATCAAAGCGCCGACTACCGCCATCCAGATACCCACAGAATTAATTAAAGCAATTTTAGTTGACATGCCAACAGCTATCAAACATACACCTGTTAAAATCAATATCCATGAGCCAGTATCAAATATCGCAGCCATTTTATCGCCACGCCTAAAATCAATATAAAACTTAATTATTAAACCTACCAGTATCTGCACAAGTCCGATAGCCACACTTACAATTAAAAGTGTTAAAGGTTCTTTAACAGGGTCTAGCCATAACGGCTTTAGGATAATTTCTTTTCCAAAAAATGTTAAGCCAATTCTATAAATTGCATCTCCAAAGAAACTTCCATACATAAGACCCCAGAATGTTGTTGAAAGTCCACAGAAGAAAAACATTTTCATAGTGTTTTTAAGACTTTGTTCCACCTTTGCAAAGAATGCAAAATATCCTGCACCTATGGCCATTAAAAGACCATATCCAGCATCAGAAAACATCATACCAAAAAACAAATAGTAAAATATTGCCATAATAAAGTTTGGGTCAATATCTGTTTTAGATGGCATTGAATAAGTTTTTGTTATGCCCTCAACAGGCTGTGCAAAAGCATTATTTTCAAATAACACAGGTGGTTCTTCATCATCTTTTATATCAAAAAATTCAACCGCGCACAAAGAACTCGATTCAAGTGCGGTTTTCACTTTCATACATTTATTTTTAGGAACATATCCCTCAATAACAAATGCCTGTTCTGTGTTTTTAACCAATTCCAATGACCTGTATTTGTCAATACGCATTGTAAGATGATCTGACAAAAGCTTTAAATTTTCCCTTTCATCTTTAAAACTTTTAATTCTATCGGCAATGTCTACATTGTCTTTTTGAATTTTTTCAATTTTTTCTTTTACCTTTTGGATTTTCTCTAAAGGTGTCCTGTGAGACAAACTCGCAGTATATAAAATAAATCCGTTTTCCCTGAACAGTTTTTCGCATTCTTCTGAATTTTCTTTCGGATATG
>JAZSNJ010000150.1:0-1937 GCA_045536355.1 Clostridia bacterium
GCTACTTGTGATGGAATGTTTTTTAAAGGAAAAACTGTTGCGGTTATTGGTGGCGGAAACTCAGCTGCATCTGATGCACTCTATCTTTCAAACATTTGTGAAAAAGTTTATCTTGTTCACAGAAGAGATGCTTTAAGAGCAGAAAGGGTTTATCATAATCCTTTAATGGAAGCAAAAAATGTTGAGTTTTTGTGGGACAGTATTCTTGTTGACATTTTGGCAGACAAAAAGGTAACAGGAATTACAATACAAAATGTAAAAGATAATAAAAAAACCGATATAAATCTTGATGGTGTGTTTATAAGTATTGGAAGAAGTCCTGAAACAAAGCTTTTAAAAGGCCAAATAGAACTTGATGATAATGGCTATATTATTGCTGATGAAACCACCAAAACAAATATACCCGGCGTTTTTGCTGTCGGTGATGTAAGAACAAAACATGTAAGACAAATTGCAACTGCAGTCTCGGACGGTGCAACAAGCGCACACTTCTTAGAGGAATATTTAGCATAATAAAAAGCTCCGATAAACTCGGAGCTTTTTTAGTTTTAATTAATAATTTTCTTTGCGTACTTCAAAGTAGCTTTGAGGATGTGCGCATACAGGACAGATTTCAGGTGCTTTTTTACCCATTACCAAATGTCCGCAGTTTCTGCATTCCCACATAGTTTCTCCTGCTTTTTCAAATACCGCCTTCATTTCAACATTATTTAAAAGTTTGCGATATCTTTCTTCGTGAGTTTTTTCAATTTGTGCCACTAATCTAAACTGTGCTGCGAGTGCTGTGAAGCCTTCTTCATCTGCATCTTTTGCAAAACGGTCATACATATCAGTCCATTCATAGTTTTCGCCTTCTGCTGCAGCTAAAAGATTTTTAGCAGTATCTCCAAGTGCACCTAAAGCTTTAAACCATAATTTTGCATGTTCCTTTTCGTTTGAAGCTGTATCTTCAAATATTGCTGCAATCTGCTGATAGCCTTCTTTTTTTGCAACCGAAGCAAAGTAAGTGTATTTGTTTCTTGCCATGCTTTCACCTGCAAACGCTTCCAATAAATTCTGTTCTGTTTTTGAGCCTTTAAGTTCCATATTATATTCCTCCTGGTTTTTTGTTTTATTCTACAACATTACTTTTCCAATTTCAAGTATTTATATTCAGTCTTATTTAATTAATTTTCCAAATCCTGCTTCTTCAACGCAAATCTGACCTGTTTCTGTTAACATAAACTCGGCAAGTTTTCTTGCAGGTGAATTTTCAGGGCTGTCTTTTCTTATAACAACATAAGTGTTATTTGACAAAGGATAGCTTTTGTCAGCTATTGTTTCATCAGTAGGATAAACGCCGTCAATTTCCAAAAGCTTTAATGTGCTTTTTGTGTTATAGAAAAGATCCATATTATTAAAATAGTAATAAATACTGTAACCTAAAGCATATCCTGTGGGGTCTTGGGTTTTAGCGCCTACAACATCGGTTAGAACATTTGACATTGTAAATGATGTTTCTTTTTGTACTTCGGGATGGATTTCGTTTCCGTTTAAGAAATGCTTTTCCATTTGTGCATGGCTTCCCGAGTCAGAATTTCTGCAATAAGGATATAAAAGAGCATCAGGACCACCAATTTCATTCCAGTTTTCATAAGCATTATTTACATAAATGTTGCTGATTTGCTCTTTTGTAAGACCTTTTGCAGGATTTTCAATATTTGTAAAGAAAACCATAGCATCGTGCGCTATCGGAATAAGCTCAAGTTCAACACCGTTTTCTTTTGCCAAACCCAAAATTTCACTAGACGGATATACAGACGCAATCATAGCATCAATTTCGCCAGATATAAGCTTTTTATAACTTTCAAAACTCTTGCTGTGTTTTGCAGGTCTTTGGGGATGATTATATCCTGAATAGAATAAATTCCTGTATATAGCGTCTGTAAAGGGATATG
>JAZSNJ010000168.1:0-2471 GCA_045536355.1 Clostridia bacterium
ATCAGAGATCAGGTTAAAGTTATGGTTGGCGGTGCGCCGGTTACAGATGCTTTCTGTCAGAGTATCGGTGCAGATGTTTATACAATTGACGCTGCAAGCGCAGCTGAAGAAGCGTATAAGATTTGCATAGCTTAGTTTGTGTTATTCTTGATAAGGCATCTTTATAGATGCCTTATTTTGTTATAGTGGCAGTTTTGAAACGTGGGGGTTAGTTATGAAAAGAATATTAAGCATTTTTTTGTTGATAGCTGTACTTATTTCAAACATTTCAGCTTTTTCACAAGAAATTTACACATATACAAATGAAAATTATATTGCAGAGGGTATTTTAAGAACTAATCTTAAAACTTTAACTACTTCGGGTTGGCAAAATATTAATATTATTAAAGCAGACCTTAATTCTAAATATGTATCGGGCGAAGTTTTAATCCCAGAATATGGAATTGGGCACTTGGAGACTGTTTTAAAAATGGCTGAAAACTATGATACAACAGTTTCGGTCAATACTGATTTTTTTGGCTCAGCAGGAGAACAAAAAGGCTCAAGCGTTGGCGGAATTATTAAAGATAATAAACTCTTAACTTCTACAGGTAATAAAGGCGAATTTGCAAGTTTGGCACTTACCTTTGATGAAGAGGTTATTTTGTCATATTTAGATGTATTAATAACAGTTACTGCACCTGACGGTGAAAGCATAGTATTAAAAAGCTTAAATAAGTATGAGGATTTGTCTGAACCTGCAATTTATACTTCTGATTTTTATGAAACCACTCCAGGCTCATACGATAATATTTTAGAGGTTGTGATTAAAAATAACCAAATTTTGGAAATGAGGGAAGACCAAGACGGCGTTTTAATACCTGAAAACGGTTATGTAATAAGGGTACTGCCCGAATATAACGCTTTTATGAAAGAAAAGTTTGCTGTAGGCGACAAAATCAAAATTGATATAGAATATAATTTTGACATAAAAAAAGTAAAGGACTTAACAGGCGGAGGAACTTTACTTTTAAAAGATGGTGAAAAAACCGAAATCACCCATGATGTTAAAGGTAAAAACCCAAGAACAGCTATTGGTCTTGATGACAAAGGATATCTTTATATAATAACTATTGACGGAAGGCAGCAAAAGGCAGCAGGAATGACACTACCTGAGCTTCAGGACTTTTTAATTTCTTATAATATAAAAGATGCCATTAATTTTGACGGTGGTGGGTCAACCACTTTAGTTGCAAAAGAAAACGAAAAACAAAATGTAATAAATATGGTATCGGGAGGAAGTTATTTAAGACCTGTATCTACAGGCTTTGGTCTTTATTCTTCTGCGCCAAAAACAAACAAGCTTTATGATTTTAAGGTCCATACAGAAGATTTAAATGTATTTAAAGGCGGAACAAGAACTTTTTATTCTTCTGATTTTATTGACACCAACAAACACAAAATGAAAGACCAGAAGGTAGAATATAATATTGATAATGCTTACGGTTACTTTAAAAACAATGTATTGTATGCAAAAAAAGAGGGGCAAAACATATTAGTTACTGCCAAATCGGGAGGCGTAACAAAAAAGCTGTATATTAACATTTTACAAAGCCCTGAAAAAATTGAGGTAACACCATCTCATTTTGATATAAAAGAGATAAACAGTTTTGATTTTACAGCGTATGGTTTAAATGATAAAAAAGAAACTGCTTTAATTGAAAAAGATGACCTTGAAGTCAGTACAAATAAAATAACATCACAAGGCTACAAGGAAGTATCGTTTTTAGATGTAAAAACTTACATTAGTTTTTCAAATCAAGTTGAAACATTTGACAAAATGAATTTTACGGGAGAAAATTTATCTCTTGATACTAAATACAGCCCTACAGGAAAAGGAATAAAACTTTCTTATGACTTTTTTGGATACAGTGAGGATAAAAAGAGCGCATCTTTAACATTTAACGCTCCGTTAGAAATAAAAACTGTAAACAAAAAGCTTTGTATGTGGGTATACTCTCCTTTCCCGATTCATCAGGCGCTCGAAGCAGAGTTTAAAGGCGAAAACGATGAAATTTTAACATCATATTTTAGTAAAGATATTGACTTTGCAGGATATAAATATTTGGTTTTAAATATCCCAAAAGGCGCAACTAAACTTACTAAAATATATGTAAAGCAAAATGAATTTAAAGAACAAACAGACGGTTTTTTGGTATTTGATGCACTTTGCGTAAGCGATTATGAGGGAGAAATTAAACTTCCGTCAAACATTTTTAAAAAAGATGAACAAAATTCGCTCAATCAAACGGGAACAACATTTGTTGTAGCAGGTAAAATGCCAAAATTTAACAATTTGTTATCAGGTCTTATTTTGTCGAATACATCGTTTGCAATAAAAAATGAAAATGCCGACTATGTATTTTCTTTAGCAGGTGAGGATTTTAAAGATATAGAAGAAAGTACAACTAACGGATTTAAGTTTTTTACAA
>JAZSNJ010000125.1:0-7411 GCA_045536355.1 Clostridia bacterium
CCTCGTTCATGATAAAGTCTCTGTAAGATGCATCTGGAGCCTTAGAGTCCATCTGGAATGGGTTCTTACCTTCAGCAGTCAATTCAGGATTGAATCTGAATGTATGCCAGTAACCAGCCTTAACAGCATTCTTGATAATCTTTTGAGTATCAGTCATTCCACCCTTGATACCATGGTTAATACATGGAGCATAACCGATGATAATTGATGGACCGTTATATTCAACTGCTTCTTTAATAGCTTTAACAGCCTGTGCATTATCGTAACCTAATGCAACCTGTGCTACATATACATAACCGTATGACATAGCAATTTCTGCAAGGTTTTTCTTTTTAAGTGGCATACCACCTGCAGCAAACTGAGCAACTGCACCAGTTGGTGTAGCTTTCGAAGCCTGACCGCCTGTATTTGAGTAAACTTCAGTATCAAATACCATAACATTTACATCTTCGCCTGATGCCAATACATGGTCAAGACCGCCGAAACCAATATCGTAAGCCCAACCGTCACCACCAAAGATCCAAACTGCTTTTTTAGCAAGATATTCTTTATAGTCAAGAATTTCTTTTGCAGCATCTGTGCCACAAGCTTCTAAAGCCTTGATAAGTTCTTTTGTAGCATCTTTATTAGCTTCGCCATCTTCATAAGTGTCAATCCATGCTTTAATTTCATCCTGAGCACAGCCACAGTCTAAAGCAAGAATCTGATTTTTAAGTCTTTCTCTTATCTGTTTTGCAGCAACTGCCATACCAAGACCATGTTCAGCATTGTCTTCAAACAATGAGTTTGCCCAAGCAGGACCGTGTCCTTCATGGTTTACTGTGTATGGTGTTGATGGAGCAGAACCACCCCAGATTGAAGAACAACCTGTTGCGTTTGAAATATAAGCTCTGTCACCACAAATCTGAGTGATGAGTTTTGCATAAGGTGTTTCACCACAGCCTGCGCAAGCACCTGAGAATTCCAAAAGTGGCTGACGGAACTGTGAATTCTTAGCGTTCATTGGTGTTGCTAAAACATCCTCTTTAGCTGAAACTTTAACACCATAGTCAAAGCATGCCTGCTGGTCTAGCTGTGAATCAATTGGTTTCATTGTAAGTGCAGTTTCTTTTGCAGGACAAACCTTAGCGCAGTTACCGCAACCTGAACAGTCAAGAGTTGAAACGACAATACCAAATTCGTAGTTTTCAAAACCTTTACCAATCATCTTCTTGTGTTTCATATTTGAAGGAGCATTTTTAACTTCTTCTTCGTTTAATACTACAGGTCTGATAGCAGCGTGTGGACATACAAGTGCACACTTGTTACACTGAATACATTTTGTAACATCCCATTCAGGAACATCTACTGCAATACCTCTCTTTTCGTATGCAGCCATACCCTGTGGCAAGTGACCATCAACCATGTTCATAAATGTTGAAACAGGAAGTTTATCACCAGCTTGTGCATTACATGGCTCTAAAATGTTCTTAACATAATCAGGAACATCTTTTTCTACAGCTTTTGTATCTGCAGCTTCTTTCCACTCAGCAGGAACATCAATCTTGTTGATGTTTTCAGCACCTTTTGTGATTGCTTCATGGTTCATGTTAACAATCTTTTCGCCTTTTTTGCTGAACTTTTTAACAACTGCAGCTTTCATATATTCAACTGCTTCTTCAAAAGGAATAACATTTGCAAGTTTGAAGAATGCTGACTGTAATACGATAGATGTCTTATTTCCAAGGCCGATTTCTTTTGCAATACCGATAGCATCGATAGTGTAAAGCGAAATGTTGTTTTGAGCAATATATCTCTTCATTTTGCCAGGAAGTCTTTCAGAAAGTTCGTTAACATCCCAAGCACAGTTTAAGAGGAATGTTCCACCAGGAACTAAATCTTCTACCATATCATATTTATCAACATATGATGGGTTATGACAAGCAACAAAATTAGCCTTATTGATAAGGTATGTTGACTTGATTGGTTTTTTACCAAATCTTAAGTGTGATACTGTGATACCACCTGATTTTTTAGAGTCGTATGAGAAATATGCCTGAGCGAAAAGGTCAGTATGGTCACCAATGATTTTAATTGAATCTTTGTTTGCACCAACTGTACCGTCAGAGCCTAAGCCCCAGAACTTACAAGCTGAGTTACCTTCAGCTGAAGTATCAGGATTTTCCTCTCTTGGAAGTGAAAGGTTTGTAACATCGTCTTCAATTGCTAAAGTAAAGCCTTTAACTGGTTCTTTAGCATCAAGATTTCTGTATGTTGCAATAACATCAGCAGGAACTGTGTCTTTTGAACCGAGTCCGTATCTACCACCAATAATCATTGGAGCATTTTCTTTTCCAAGGTATGCAGCACATACATCAAGATATAAAGGTTCACCAATTGAACCTGGTTCTTTTGTTCTGTCAAGTACTGCAATTTTCTTACATGTTGCAGGTACTGCTTTTAAGAATGCTTCTGTTGGGAATGGTCTGTAAAGACGAACTTTGATAAGACCAACTTTTTCACCTTTAGCTGTTAAATAGTCGATTGTTTCTTCTATAGTTTCGCAAAGAGAACCCATAGCAACAATAACTTTTTCAGCATCCGGTGCACCATAATAGTTAACAAGACCGTAGTTTGTACCAATCTTAGCGTTAACTTTATTCATATATTCTTCAACAATTGCAGGAACATTGTTATAGTAAACATTACATGCTTCTCTGTTCTGGAAGAAGATATCTGGATTCTGTGCTGAACCACGAAGTACAGGTCTTTCAGGATTAAGTGCGTTGTTTCTGAACTCTTTAACAGCGTCCATATCAACCATTTCCTTTAAGTCTTCATAATCCCAAACTTCGATTTTGTCAATTTCGTGTGAAGTTCTGAAACCGTCAAAGAAGTGTAAAAATGGAACTTTACCTTTAATTGCTGAAAGGTGTGCGATAGCACCTAAGTCCATAACTTCCTGTGCGCTGTTTGAACAAAGCATAGCATAACCTGTCTGACGACATGCCATAACGTCAGAATGGTCGCCAAAAATATTAAGTGCGTGTGATGCTACGCAACGAGCACTTACATGAATAACTGATGGAAGTAATTCACCAGCCATTTTGTACATATTAGGAATCATAAGAAGTAAACCCTGTGATGCTGTGTAAGTTGTTGTTAAAGCACCTGCTGCCAATGAACCGTGCACTGCACCTGCCGCACCTGCTTCAGACTGCATTTCAACAACTTTTACCGGCTGACCAAAAATGTTTTTTCTGTTGTCAACCGCCCATTCGTCTGTTACTTCTGCCATAACAGATGATGGTGTAATTGGGTAAATAGCTGCAACATCAGTAAATGCATACGACGCCCAAGCAGCAGCGTTATTACCGTCCATGGTTTTCATTTGTCTTGCCATGATTGTTTCTCCTCCCGTTTATTAAAAAATTTTATTAAATTTATATCTTTAATCAACTAATTATATCACCAAAGTATTGTTTTGTAAAGGGAAAAAGAACATTTTTTTGACAAAAAAATATTTACTTTTGTGGAAAAGAGTTATATAATCTAGTTTTGAAAGTGGGGAGATTTGTTTGTCTATTGAAAATGTTAAAAGTTATTTTGAAGATTTTGGAATTTCTGACAGGGTGTTAGAGTTTGAAGTGTCAAGTGCAACTGTTGCATTGGCTGCCAAAGCACTTGGCTGCGAACCCGAAAGAATTGCAAAGACTTTATCTTTTTATATGGGTGATGAAGTTATATTAATTGTTATGGCAGGAGATACCAAAACAGATAATCAAAAATTTAAAGCTGTATTTAACACAAAGGCCAAAATGCTTGTATTTGATGATGCCGAGAATTTAATTGGTCATAAAGTGGGTGGTATTTGCCCGTTTGCAATAAAAGAAAATGTTAAAGTTTATTTAGATGAAAGCCTTAAACGATTTGAAACTGTTTTCCCCGCCTGTGGCAGTTCAAACAGTGCTATTGAGCTTTCTGTGGATGAGCTCGAAAGATACTCTCAAAACTTCGTTTCGTGGATTGATGTTGGTAAACAAATAGAGATGGTTTAAACCATCTCCATTTTATATTCTTTATCTTTTAAATTTATTTTCCCGTCTAACCCTTTGGTGTAGTACACCGTTTTGTCTTTTACCACTATAAACTCAAAATCTTTTTCGGAGTTATAAAGTTTTATTGCCTCATCAATTCCCATAACCAAAATTGCAGTTGAATAGGCATCTCCTTTAAATGGCTCTCCTATAACTGTTACAGATGTTATGCCATTATCCGCAGGATAGCCTGTTTTAGGATCTATTATATGATGATATTTTTTTCCGCCATTTTCAAAATATCTTTCGTATGTGCCCGAAGTAATTACGCTGTTGTCGTTTAGTTCCAAAGTGAACAAGACCTCTCCTCTTTCAGAAAACGGTTTTTGCACCCCTACCCTTACGCTTTTGTTTTTATCATACACATAAATATTCCCGCCAAGATCAATAATTGCTCTTTTTATATTTCTTTCTTTGATTTTGTCTATTATTTTTTCTGTAACATAACCTTTTGCAACTCCGCCCAAATCAATTTGGGTTCCGTTTAAATCAACTTCTTGGTTCAGCGTTATTTTTTTATATCCTGTTTTTAAAAGTGTATTTTTAATTTGCTCTTCTGATGGAACAGTTTCATTACCATTTGATATACCCCACAGGTCAGTAAGTGGTTTTAAAGTAATATCAAAACTCCCGTTTGTTTTTTGCGAAAGCTCTAAAGAACGAGTTATTATGTCTTTCATATCATCAGTTAAAGTTGTTTTCCCGTTGTTAATATCAGACAATTCACTTTGACTGTTATACGCATTAAACATTTTGTCATATTTTACTATTATATCTTCAATTTCTTTTAAATCACTTTTCGAACCGTGAATTTTAACACTTATAACTGTGTCCATTAAAAATAAGGTTTTTTCTTTTAAGGCAGAATTCTGCCAAAAAACTAACAAAATACATATCAGCAAAAGAAAAACAAACACTATTTTTTTCATAAAGGAAATACCTCCTTACACTTACTTGGCGAACAACCTGTTTCACGCTTGAAAACCGTACTGAAATAGCTTTGTGAAGAAAAACCCAAAGCATCTGCCACAATGGTAACTGTTTCTCCGTCAGACAATCTCTGTTTTGCTACAGATATTTTGTTTTGCAATATATATTCATGTATTCCAAGACCGTTGTATTTAGCAAATATCTTTTTAAGATATGACACACTTACATTACATTTCCCTGCAAGTTGGCTTACTGTTAATCTTTCATTTAAGCAGTCGTTTATTATACGCAAAGCTTCAGTATAAATATCTGTTTCATCATTTTTAATAACTTGAGCTGTATGAAGTTCTGACTCTGTCAAACTATAAAGCATATTTTCCAGATAAACTTTTAAAAAATTTAATCCGTTTTTGGTTTTTAAAAGATGTTCAATATAAAAAGTATAATGAACTTCATCTTTCACGGCAGGGTGTATACTTTTAAGAAGATTGATTATTTTAAACACTTCTAACTTTTGTGTGTGATTTAAGGAAAATGTTTTGTTTTTAAAAAAATCCATAAGTTCCCCTTTAGCAGAAAAAGAAATTATTAAAAAACTGGTTGGGACTGTGTTGTCTGTCCTTATACTATGAAATTCCATTGGCTTATGAAATATCATTTGGTTTTGGGATAGCCTGATAATTTTTTCATCAGCCAAAACACATACATTTCCCTCAACAACATAACATATTTCCCAAAAATCGTGTGATTCTCCCTGAAAAAAATATTCATGTTTACAATCCCTTAAAAAAGCAGAATAAAAGCATTCAAGTTTAAGGCAATCATTAACTTTATATGGAACCCACACTGCATTCATATTAAAATCCCCTTTAAAGCTAAAATCAAACATTTTATAGCTAAAAAAATATATAAATTCGAAAATGATTATGTTAAAATTTAAATAGAGTATAACATACTTGTTATAAAAAGTAAAGGAGATAGCAAAGTGGAAAAACTTAAAGTAATTATAATAGGTGCAGGAAACAGAGGTCAGTGCTATGCTAACGCTATGGCGAATTTATCCGATAAATTTGAAATTGTTGGTGTTGCAGAGCCTGTTGATGCTAAAAGAAACTATATGAAAGAAAAGTTTGGTATTCCTGATGAAAGATGTCTTAAAGACTGGAAAGATATGTTTTCATTAGGAAAAATTGCCGATGTTGCTGTTATATCCACACTCGACCGTATGCATTATGAATGTGCAATGAAAGCCATTTCACTTAAATATGACCTGTTGCTGGAAAAACCCGTGTGTCCAACTCCAAAAGAATGTCTTGATATCAAAAATGCAGCCAAAGAAAACGGTGTTAAAATTATGGTGTGCCATGTGTTAAGATACACACCGATGTTTAGAAGAATCAAAGAAATAATTGACAATGGCAAACTCGGAGAGGTAATCTCTATTAATCACGAAGAGTGTGTCGGTAATGTTCATCAGAGCCACAGCTTTGTTCGCGGAAACTGGGGCAACAGTAATGACAGTGCACCAATGCTTCTTCAAAAATCCTGTCATGACCTTGACATTTTGCAGTGGCTTATCGGTAAAAAGTGCAAGAAAATTCAGTCTTTCGGAACACTCACTTATTTTACCGATAAAAATGCTCCTGAGGGTGCTACCGACAGATGTACTGATGGTTGTCTTCACAAAGACACCTGCCCATATAGCACATACGAACTTTATATGCGTTCTGACACAGAGTTTTCAACCTGGTTCAGAGATGTTGCGGCAAAAAAACCAAATCCTACTGATGAAGAAGTATTTAATGCACTTCAAACAACTCAATTCGGCAAATGCGTATATAAGTGTAACAACAATGTTGTTGACCACCAGACAGTAAATATGTTATTTGAAGATGATGTAACAGTTACATTTACAATGAATGCATTTAATAAAGGCGGAAGATTTATACATATATTTGGAACAAAAGGTGAGCTTCGTGCCGCTATAGACGGTCAGACACCAATAGAGGTTTTTGATTTTAATACAAGAAAGACCGAAAATATTAACATAATTGGCAAAGACGGAGTTACCGGTGGTCATGGCGGTGGGGACTCAGGCATTGTAAATTCTCTTTATGATTATATTACAAACAAAGTTCAGGCAAAAGATGTATCCGAAATATCTATTTCCTGCTACAACCATCTTCTTGTGTTTGCTGCAGAAGAATCCAGACTTAAAGAAAAAATTATAGACATTGACGAATACATTAAAAGTTTATAATAAAAAGGTGTAAAAGCGACAGCTTTTACACCTTTTTATTATTTAAGTCTTAAATCGTTTACAAACATTCCGGTTAACTCTTTTACACCAAAAAGTGATGCAAACATTTTACACTTACATAAGAAAATATAATACACATTTAACC
>JAZSNJ010000142.1:0-2349 GCA_045536355.1 Clostridia bacterium
GAAATGATTCCCGAAACTCACGCACACGGTGGCCAGAGGGGTGCAACTTATGCTCTTTTACTTGGCTTTTGCTTAATGCTTTTTATGGATTTTTATTTGGGATAATTTTAATAATTAATTCTTGAAAATAAAGTTTTTATATGGTATACTTTGGTTATACAAAACGATTTTTGGAGGGTATGTATATGAAATTAGGAGTTATGAATCCTGCACTTGCATCAATGAGTTTTGAAGATGCTATGAAATATCTTCATTCTTTAAATGTAAACTGTGTTGAACTTGGGGCAGGTGGTTATCCGGGTGATGCTCACATTAAACCTTGTGAACTTATCGGAAACCAAGAAAATGTTGAAAAAATCAAAAAGATTTTAAAAGAGAATGAATTGGAAGTTTCAGCAATTAGCTGTCATGGTAATCCTATTCACCCAAATAAGGAAATTGCAGAAAAATTCCATAATCAGTTTAAAGATGCAATTTTAGTTGCAGAACTTTTAGGTGTTGATACTATTATCGGTTTTTCAGGTTGCCCCGGCGATTGTGAAGAATCAAAAAATCCTAACTGGGTTACATGCGCTTGGCCTAACGAATATGGCGATATCTTAAAATGGCAGTGGGAAGAAAAATTAGTTCCATACTGGAAAGAAATGGCTGAATTTGCAAAACAGCACGGTATTAAAAAGATTGCTTTTGAATTACACCCAGGTTTTATGGTATATAACCCTGAAACACTTTTAAAACTCCGCAAAGAAGTTGGCGATATTATCGGTGCAAACTTTGACCCTAGCCATTTAATCTGGCAGGGAATTGATATTGTTGCAGCAATCAAAGCATTAAAAGGTGCAATTTATCACTTCCACGCAAAAGACACCAAAATTGACGCTATTAACTGCTCTGTTAACGGTGTTTTAGATACAAAGAGCTTGGCAGACATTGAAAATCGTTCATGGGTATTCAGAACTGTTGGTTACGGACACGGAAAAGACTTCTGGAATGATGTTATTTCTGCACTTAAACTTACAGGCTATGACGGTGCAATAAGCATCGAACATGAAGACGGACTTATGTCCCCTACTGAGGGCTTGGAAAAAGCTATTGCGTTCTTAAAAGAAGTTTTAATATATGAAACACCGGGCGAAATGTACTGGGCATAATCGGGGATGTTAAAATTCCTTAGAACATAAAAAGGCAAAATATAACAAGAATTACTAAATGTAAAAAGACATTGCATAAACGCAATGTCTTTCTTTTTTATAAAAGCCTTTTTATTATGAACTTTCTTCACCTCTCGGCGTACCTTTGTACGCCTTCGGGTAACCCTACGGTTCAGAAAGTCCATTCTAAGCAATTTTTCCTATCCCCTAAAAAGCACTGCGATGCAGTGCTTTTTTTAATTTACAATTGACAATTGAGAATTAAATGTTAATTGTTAACATGGGCTTTCAGTTTTTTATATGTTCTTTTTAAGAAGATTATACTAAGAATTAAAGATACGATTTCGGCAATTACAAATGAAAACCACACCATGTTTAAATTGCCTGTTTTTGATAAAAGGTATGCAGAAGGAAGCAGTACTACAAGCTGACGGCAAACAGATACAATTAAACTGTATATGGGGTTTCCTATAGCCTGACAAACCGAACCTGCTATTATACAAAATCCTGCTAAAAGATAGTGAGGTCCGATTGTTCTTAATGCAACCGTTCCTATTTTAAGCATTTGGCCTGACGGTGCGAAAAATCCAAGTAAAAACTCCGGAATAAGCTCAAAAGCTAAAAAGCCTACAAACATTATAAGCATTGCAGAAGTGATTGAAAGAGTAATGGTTTTTCTCACTCTTTCTTCATTTTTTGCACCAAAATTATATGCAATAATAGGCACCATGGCGTTATTTAAACCGAATATAGGCATAAATATAAAGCTTTGAAGTTTAAAGTAAGCTCCAAATACTGCTGTAGCAGTTGTAGTAAATGATATTAAAATTCTGTTCATACCATAGGTCATTATCGAACCTATTGACTGCATTATGATAGATGGAACTGCCACTTTATATATTTTAGACGCTGTTTCCTTATGCCATCTTATTTTTTTAATATCAATTGTAATGTCTTTGTTTTTCTTGATGTTTAATATAAGTGCCATTATTGCTGCCACAATCTGGCCGAACACAGTTGCAATTGCCGCACCCAAAACACCAAGTGCAGGAAATCCAAAAAGACCAAATATTAATATTGGGTCTAAAACAATGTTTATTATTGCACCGATTAACTGTGTTAACATTGCAATATTGGTTCTTCCTGTTGACTGCAAAAGCCTTTCAAAACAAAACTGCATAAAAATGCCGATTGAAAG
>JAZSNJ010000166.1:0-1814 GCA_045536355.1 Clostridia bacterium
TGGCTACGATCCGACTTATTAATAAAAATATGATTAAAAAAGCTTTTTTGACTTTCATTTAAAATCTCCTGGTAAATACTTGAAATAATTATAATTTCTGATATAATATGTGAGAGGTGAAAGTATATGGCAAAAGCACAATGTGATTTGTGTTCGTTTTATGTATATAACGATGAGTTAGCTGAATATATTTGTGATATAAGTATGGATCAGGATGAAATGGAAAGAATACATTCACAAAAATATTCTGCATGCCCTTACTTTCACTTAGGTGATGATTACTCTATTGTAAGAAAACAAAATTGAAATTTATATAAAGCCCTGTTTACCAGGGCTTTAATTTTTTAAATTTCCATTCGGTTTTCCAAGGCTTTAATTAAAGTTACTTCATCAGCATATTCAATATCACCACCGACCGGTATACCTTTTGCAATCCTTGTAACTTTAATGCCCATTGGTGAAATGAGTCTTGCTATATATGAACCCGTTGCCTCGCCCTCAACATTAGGGTTAGTAGCAATTATAACTTCCTTAACAGAATCATCAGATAGTCTTTTTAAAAGTTCTTTAATTTTAATATCATCCGGTTTAATCCCGTTCATAGGAGAAATTACTCCGTGAAGAACATGATAAAGGCCTTTATATCCTTTTGTTTTTTCCATTGCAACAACATCTTGAGGACTTTCTACAACACATATAACAGAGTTATCTCTCGTTTTATCTGAACAGATAATACAAGGATTAATATCTGTAAGGTTACAGCATTTTTCACAAAAAGTAATACTTTCTTTCGCCTCAATAACAGCATCAACAAAAAGTTTAGCCTGGTCTTTTGGTAGTTCTAACACATAAAATGCAAGTCTTTGAGCGGATTTATACCCTATTCCCGGCATTTTTCTGAACTGTTCTATTAACTTTTCAACAGTTAATGCATAATATCCCATTTTATACCTCTATTAGTGAGTTTTATAATAATTAATAAGTGAACCTGAAAGAATTATCTCTCGTTCATCATCTGTTAAATTTTTAAGTTCTAATTTAAGTTCTTTTACTTCATTTCCAATTACATAAGCGACAATTTCGTCTTTTTTTGATTCTACAGCATTTTTGATTTCAGGAATAAAAATATAGTCATCCTTTTCAAAATTAAGGTCTTGCTTAATGATAAGTGGTAGCATGCCCCAGTTTATAAGGTTGCTTCTATATCTTTTGGTTGCATATTCTGACGCAATATTTGCCCAACCGCCTAAAACTTTCTGGCAAGACGCCGCCTGTTCTCTTGCTGAACCATCGCCGGGTTTTGTAGCATATATAACACTACCTATTCCCGTGTTGTCTTTTGTAATATTGAAATCTTTAAGCTTTAAAGCTATTGATTTAAGTTCTGCATCAGTATTAAATACATCAACACCTTTAATCCTGTCCTTTTCAAACACCTGTGCAGCTTTTGCTTTACCAACATAATCAGGAGCTTTTCTTGACAAAGCAAATTCAGCAAGTTTTAAAGGATTTGAACGGTATGATGATGTTTCACCAGATGGAATAAGTTCATCAGTGGTTGTTACAGGGTCATTAATCACACAGGCAACTTTAAGCAAAAGATTGTCAGTAAGAGCTGACATTTCAGGCCAGTCAGCAATGTTAGGTCCATATTTTAATGATTTATTCTCTTCTGCATTACCATAACCAAAATAAAGTCTGTTTTTATAAACGGTATCATCAAATTTAAATTCAGGGTTTTTGTAAGTAACATCAATATCCTGAGCAGATGTCAAAAATCCACCGTTTACTGCAGTTGCAGCAATTGAACGAGC
>JAZSNJ010000064.1:0-7801 GCA_045536355.1 Clostridia bacterium
ACTGTATGTGAGGTGTTACATATGAACATAGGAGAAATTATCAGGAAAGAACGCATAAAAAGAAATATGACGCAAAATGAACTTGGGAATTTAATTAGTTTGACAAACACAGCTATATCAAATTACGAAAGTGGGAAAACCCTTCCATCAATTGATATACTGGTCTTAATTGCAGACTGTTTTGGATTATCACTTGATAAACTGGTTGGCAGAAATGATATACCGCCAGATTCTTCGATGACAATGTTAACACATGTTAAATCTTTAAACTTTCAGTCGCTTAATGCTAAAGAAAACATTTATGACACTTCATTGATTTCTAAAACACTAATAAAAACAAATTCCTATGTTTATCAGATGCCAGATGATACATATTATGACTCAGGAATTAAAAGAGCAGAGTATATAGTTTTCACTACAGAAACCAATCCATCAAATGGCGATTTAATTATTTATACTGAAGGTAAATCAAACGATGTTAAAATTGGTATATTTAACATTTCAGGAACCAAAGTAATTATTACAAACACACGAGGAAAAGCTAAACTGTTTGAACAAAAGAATGTGCTTAAAATTAAAGCAGTAATTACGCATAAATTTAGCAGACTGAAATAGTAAACTTACTTGACATATCTTTTGGGAAATGCTATTATAAATAATATACATAGTGGAGGGATAAATATTATGAAAAATCTTAAAACCATATTAGCTTTGCTTCTTTGTTTTACATTATTAGGACAAGTTGTGCTTGTAAACGCCGCAACAAACTTTTCTGATGTTAACAGAGAAAATAACACATTTAGCGAAGCAATCTATACTCTTACAGATTTCGGTATTTTAAAAGGTGATGCAGGTGCTGATACATTCAGACCAAAAGCAAACATCAGCCGTGAAGAGTTCAGCGTAATAGTAGACAGAATTATGGGTATGGGCGACTTAAATGTTACTGTAACCGAATATATATTTTCTGATGTTACACCCGAAACATGTGATGACTGGAGTATTAAAGCAACAAAGATAGCTTATGATCTTGGAATTATTTCAGGTATGGGCGATGGAACATTTGCGCCCAAAAGTCCTGTTACATATGAACAAGCAGTTAAAATGATAGTGTGCGCATTGGGATATAATCATTTAGCCATTGAAAAAGGTGGCTGGCCAAATGGTTATATGGCTGTTGCAAGAGAACTTGGACTTACTAAAAAATGTGAAATGACTCAAAGTGCACCTGCTAGTCGAGAGATAATTGCACAACTCGTTTATAATTCATTGGAAGTTGACCTTGTGTCTGCAATCACAAATGGCGATGTAGTTAACTACGAAATCGTCAAAGGTCAGAACATTCTTACTCAAAAGCTTAAATATACTTCAAGCAATGGCATAGTTTTAGGTAATTCTTCTAAGACCATTACCAATGTTGGGAAAATTGACGAAGGCTATGTTGTAATTAAAGCCAATGGTAATACCTCAGTTGACAAATTTTCAGAAGGCACTATTGACACTACACCTTATATTGGCAAAAATGTAAAATACTATTACAAATTGAACAACTATTACGAAAATGAATTAGTGGCTGTTTTGGAAAATAACACAAACTCAGAATTAACAGTTGATATAAGTGATATTGCTGTATTAACCTCTACGGCACTCACCTATTACACTGATGATGATCACGATGAAACCGAAACAGTTAGTATATCGGGTTCCCCTTATATTGTATTTAACTCACAATACGCAAGTGGTGAAACTATTAATACATTGAAGCCTGAAATTTTAGCAGGGTCTGGATCACTTAAATTGACAGATTATAATAATGACAATGTATATGATGTTTTTTCTGCTAATATTGTGTCTATCTTTGTCATTGATGCGATTGATAGTGGTAATTACAAAATCTATGACAAATACGATCAGGCAAAAACACTTACATTAAAAGATTCGTCATCAAATAAAGTTACTATAAAGAAAAATGGCTCAACAATCAAATTCAACCACTTAGCTACAAATGATGTTCTTTTAGTAACAGAAAGCAAAAATTCAAACAAAGTTATTAACATTGAAGTTGTTACAAACACCAAAGAAGGGACTTTAAACGGTATAGCCAGCGACTTATCAATATTCCAGATTGGTTCAAGAGAGTATCATTTAAGCAAACAGCTTATTAATAAATTAACAAATGATTCAAGTCTTGTTCCTGCTATTGATGAAAAAATTATAGCATATTTTAACAACGAAAACGAAATAATCGAAATATTAAATGAAGGGGCGTCTACTAATTACAAATATGCATATATATATGCATCTGGTACTGACAACAGAAACGAACACATTATTTTAAAACTTTTTACATCTGACGGGAAAATATTACCAAGCGTTAAAATTGCACCCAAAATTAACATAAACGGAACACAATACACTTATGATGATGCTAAGAATTACACAACACCGGGAGATCCCGCATATCAAATTCTATCTCATTTGACAAGAGGACAGTTAATTGAGTATTCAATAAATTCAAACGGATATTTGAATAATGTTTTAACAGCAGATATATCACAAACTGATCCTAATAAATATTTGATTCCGTATTCCAACACTGTTTCAAATGAAGAATATTCAGAAAACTCAAGAACTCTTGGCAGAAATGTTACATTGAGTTCTACAACCAAAGTTATGTTTATTCCAACAGCTTCAGATATTTCAAACACCGATGAATACTCAATTAGCGATTATCAATCATTAAGAGATAAAGCTACTTATGATTTTTATGCTTACGATTTAACAGAAACCGGTGTTGCTAAAATAGTTGTTATTTCCGGATATCAAATGAGTGTATCTGATGCTACAGTTGTTGTTGTTGAAAACATAACATATACACAATCAGGAATTAAATTATCATGTTATGTAAATGGTACTTTGGAAAACCTTTACACAGAAGATCCGGACTCAACTTGTCTTGACAGTTTTGCTCGTGGTGATGTTATAAGGCTTAAGTTTAATGCATCTTCTCGGATAACAGATGCAACACTTATGTTTACTCCAAGTGCTGTTCCGGCAGAACAAACAACCGTTTCTGAAATGCAGAGCATGGCTCAAAATAACACTGACACAGAAACCGACTACAGATATTTTGCTCAAGGAAACGATTATAACAAACTTACAGCAGACTACTTAACAATATTCGGCACAGCATACGCACGAGATACTGAAAGAACTACCGTATCACTTTTTGATGTTGACGAAACTGTTGCAGACGGTGTAACATCATATTCTTTAGATTCAACTGAGCTCTTCCCCGTTACTTTCAGTTCAGACACTTCGTTCTATGTTGTTGACACAAACTTAAATCTTACTTCAAGCAATTACTTAACAAAAGGAACGCTAAACAACATTGCAGGTTTCGTAAGCTCAAAATCAGGTGCAACAAGACTTTTCGCTTATTCCAAAGAAGGCGAAACACAGTTAATAGTTATTTTAGTGGAATAGTTAATATTATTAAAACAAGGAAGTTTCATTAACTTCCTTGTTTTATTATTTTTATATCAGTATAATATTTTTTTAAAATTTCATCATATGTAAGTCCTTGTTTTGCATACTCATTTGCGCCTCTTTGACTCATTCCAACTCCATGACCATACCCTTTCACATTAAAAGTAACCATCTCATCATTAAGTTGTATTGAAAAATTGTTTGATCTTAAACCAAAAACTTTTCGAATTTCATATCCTTTAAATTCTTTTTCTGCAATTTTTATGGTCTTAACACTTCCGCCATCTGTGTAAGTATATAAAATATCAGAAAAATATTTAATATCAAGCTTTTTTAAAAATTCTTTTTTTGGAACCTTAACACTCGAATTATACCCTGTTACCCCTATATCGACCAAACTTTCAACACTTTTCAAATATGGTATTTCCGGACCTTGCCACACTTCGTTAGAGTTTTCTGTTTTTCCTGAAGAAATAGCATGAAAAACTGCAGTAATTGGCTCGTTGTTATATGTTATGATTTCACCCTTTGTGTCATACACAGCTTTAATTAGTTTTTCATTGTTTTTGGTAAAATTATTTCCCCAATTAAGTTTAGCCTTATCTTCGTCAACAAATGCCATACAATGTTCAAAATTATTACAAACCGGAGATTCGGGATGAACTTCATTGTTTGCTCCAATTTTTTTAATAGTATATGTCCTTATAGCTACAGCTTGTGCTTTTAAAGCTTCTAATTCAAAATCAGACGGCATTTCTCCTCTCAACACACATAAGACATAATCTTCTAAATTCATGTTAATATATTCGTTATTATCAGTTAAATATACTTTTATATTTTCAGTCTCGCTATTTAGATAATCGTCGTTTCTGTATTCAATAAATAAAATCTTTAATGTTACAGATGCAAAAAGCATCAAAATGCAACAAAGAATTGAAATTCCTGCATTTTTCAATTATTTCTCCTGCCTTTTTGTTTAAAATTCCCTATTAAATAAAGGGTTGACAACACTTTAGTAAAATAGTATACTAATTAATATGAATTTTGGAAACTTAAAAATTGCGAAATGAGGCATGTTAGATGTATAATAATTTTCACAATAATGATAAAATTAATAATATAGACGAACTTTTAAACTTAGCTGAAGTTATGAATGTAATCCCCCCTGAATTATACACAAAATACAATGTTAAAAGGGGCTTAAGAAACGCTGATGGAACTGGTGTTTTAGTTGGTCTTACTTCAATTGGTGAAGTACATGGTTATGTAATTGATGACAGTGATAAAAAACCAGCTGAAGGTAAACTTTATTACAGAGGAATTGAACTTAAAGATATTGTAAACGGTTGTAATAAAGACGGAAGATTCGGATTTGAAGAAGTTTGTTATCTAATTCTATTTGGAAAGCTTCCAACTGATAACCAACTTAAATCATTTTCAGATTTGTTAGTGGAATTAAGACAACTTCCCAACAACTTTGTTGAAGATATGATTATTAAAGCGCCAAGCCCTAATATTATGAACAAACTTGCAAGAACAGTTTTAGCGCTTTATTCTTATGATAAAAATCCAGACGAAGTTTCAGTTTCAAACACATTGTTACAAGCTGTAAGTTTAATAGCAAAATTCCCACTTTTAATTGCTAATGCATACGCAGTAAAAAAACATGCATATGATAATGAAAGTTTAGTAATTCACACTCAAAATCCTGAGCTTAGTACAGCAGAAAACTTTTTGTATATGATAAGACCAAACCATGAATTTACTAAGCAGGAAGCTGAAATTCTTGATTTGTGTTTAATAATACATGCAGAACACGGCGGTGGTAACAACTCAGCCTTTACAACACATGTTGTTTCTTCTTCAGGAACTGACACATACTCTGCTATAGCTGCTGCAGTCGGCTCATTAAAGGGACCTAAGCATGGTGGCGCATCACTTTCAGTTGCCAAAATGTTTGATGAAATTAAAACTAATGTAAAAGACTGGTCTGACGAAAATGAAATTGACGCATATTTAACAAAAATTGTGAATAAAGAGGCGTTTGATAAGTCAGGACTAATTTATGGTATGGGACACGCAATATACACATATTCTGACCCAAGAGCTGTGTTACTTAAAGAGAAGGCAGAAAAACTCGCTATAGCCAAAGGCAGAATTGACGAGTTTAAACTTTATGAGCTTGTTGAAAAAATTTCTCCGGTTGTTTTCGAAAGAGAAAAGAATAATGGCAAAGTTATGTGTGCAAATGTTGACTTTTATTCTGGTTTTGTATATAACATGTTAGGAATTAACGATGAGCTTTATACCCCACTTTTTGCTATGTCAAGAATTGTTGGCTGGTGTGCGCACCGAATTGAAGAAATCGTTACATCTAAAAAAATTATCAGACCAGCTTATAAGAGCATATCAAAACCAATTGAATATATTCCAATAGAGAAAAGATAGAAAAGTGAGGATATGATCCTCACTTTTTTTATAATGCATAAACTTTAAACATTTCTTCTATATCAGCTACTACAAGTGTTCCGAATCTTTTTTGTAGAGGCTGACCTTTTTCAAACACAATATATGTCGGTACAGAATCTACTCCATATCTTTTTACAATTTTTCGTGATTCATCAATATCAACTAAAAATACTTTTTTATCTTTGTTTTTGCTGTCAAATTTCTCCAAAACACTTTTTGTTGTTTTGCAAGGTAAAAATTTGTCTGACACAAACACTACTAATAATCTCTCTGAAATATTTTTTAAAGTATCATAAAAATTATTTTCATTCAATTTTTCTATCATAATATCACCACCTGTAATATTTTTTGCTTCAAATCTTGTGTCAATTCAAGTAAATAATGCATATTTTGTAAAAAATATGTCAAAAATATTTTCAGGTGATTTTATGAAATTATCAATTAAGCATTTAATATCTATAATATTAGCTGTAGGCGTTTTAGGTGCAGCTTTGGTTTTTGCATTTCCCAACAAATCAGAGACAAACAATTTTAACAGCGTAAAATTAGTTATAACACACTCAAAATGCACTCACCAAACAACAACACATTTAGATGAAAGTGGTACTACGCTTACTTTAACTGAAATTAAGAGTAAATATCCAGACTGCAAGGCTGAAATAAACAATAACAAGCTAATATTAACTAAAACAGAAGATAATTATTGCGAGAGACATTATTTTGCATATCTTAAAAATAATACAATAAAAATCGTAAGATTAAATGATGGATTTATTATCCGTGAAATCCCTGTTTCAATTGACATTTTTTCTAAAGATGAATTAAAGTCTTTAGAAACTGGTATTATGCTTTTTGACACATATGAATTAACAAGCTTTATTGAGGATTACTCAAGCTGAAATTAAACAAATTCTTGATAATACTTTTTGTGGCTGTTAAAAATGATACTTTAGGTACATTCTCTCCTGCAATTAAATCACTTCTGCAAAGCTCAATATTGTTTAATAAATAAATTATCTCCCCTATTTTTTGTCCTTTTTCAATAGGTGCTGATATTTTATCAGGGCACACTACTTTATTCTGTATCCCCTTTTTATCCTCATTTTTTACTGTTGTAAAAATATCATCTTTTACAATCACAGGGACTATTTCTTTTATAGCTTTATCTACATTAACATATTTCAAAATCTGATCTTTTGAGTTTAGTTTTATAGATGAATAAGTGTTAAACCCATAATTTAAAAGATTTGAAGCATCGGCAAATCTTTGTTTTGTTGTTTCAGAATTCATAACAACTGCAACCAGTTGAAACCCATTTCTTAGTGCCGTTGCAGAAATACAATAACCAGCTTTAGATGTTGACCCTGTTTTCATTCCGTTTGCGCCTTCATAAAATCTTATCAGTTTGTTAGTATTAGCTAAATCAAAGGTCCCATCTCTTAATGTGTCCATCCATATTGTAGTATAATCAAATATCTTAGGATGTTTTAGTAATTCACAAGTCATAATACTTATATCTCTTGCAGTTGATAAATGACCTTCTGCATCAAGTCCATTAGGATTTATGAAATTTGTGTTTTTCATTCCAAGTTCTTTTGCTCTTTTATTCATTTTCTCCACAAAAGCCTCCTTAGTGCCTGAAATGTATTCCCCTAATGCAATCGCTGCATCATTTGCTGATGCTACAGCAACAGCTTTTAACAAATCATTAACACTCATTTTTTCGTTTTCAGCTAAAAAAACATGTGAACCGGCTTTTATCGCTGCCTCTTTACTAACTGTTACTATATCTTCAAGTTTAATATTTCCTTTCTCAATTTCTTCCATAACCAATAGCATAGTC
>JAZSNJ010000036.1:0-10460 GCA_045536355.1 Clostridia bacterium
TAATATGAAGCAAACCCTATAATTAAAGTCAAAATTACAATAACAATAATATCAGTCATATCAATCCTCACATCTTAACCGGTTCTTTTTCTTTGTTTAAGCTGTATTCTTGCTTTAACTTCTTGTCTGCATTTATACAAAGATACAAAGTAATTAGAGCCATTGCCAAAACTGCAATAAGTCCCGGAATAAAACCTACTCCAAATGAACCTGTTGTGATTAATGTACCAATCTGATATACTAAATATCCTACTGTGTAACCTACACCAAGCTGGAGTAAAATTCCTCCCCAGAGCCATTTTTTGCTCTTCATTTCAGAATTCATAGCCCCGATTGCTGCAAAACAAGGAGGAGTAAACAGATTAAACATTAAATATGCGAGAGCGGCTACTTTAGTAATAGCAAACACTGTTGCAACTTCTGCAACTGCGCCTTCCATAAGCATAAGTTCTTCTGTATCAATAAGGTTTTCAAGCCCTACAAAGCATACTGCCAGAGTACCTACAACATTTTCTTTAGCAATAAAGCCTGTAACTGCAGCTGCAGCAAGTTGCCATGATAAAACACCTACTACAGGAACTAAAATATATGCAAACGGACCTGCAACAGAGGCTAAAATCGAGCTGTCTGCTGTTTGAGCAACTTTAAAGCTCCAGTTAAATGTCTGCATAATCTGTACTAATGTGTTACAAAGAAGTATAATGGTAGCTGCTTTTACTATGTACGCCCAACCACGAGAACACATAGATTTAAATGCTCTCAAAAGGCTTGGTACTTTATATTCGGGAAGTTCTATAATAAAGCACGATTTTCTCACTTTATGTCCTGCAATTTTATTAATGAGAAGTGCTCCAAAGAATATTAAAACAATTCCTGCAAAATACATAAGTGTTCCAACCCATGAGGCATCTTCAAAAAATGCTCCTGCAAAAAGTGCAATAACAGGCAGTTTAGCACCGCAAGGCATAAAAGGTGTAAGCATTGCTGTGGCTCTTCTTTCACGCTCGTTACGGATTGTACGACATGCCATAACACCGGGAATTGCACAGCCGGTTCCAATTACAAAAGGAATAACTGATTTACCTGATAAGCCTACTTTTTTGAAAATCGGGTCTAAAACTACTGATACACGGGACATATAACCGCAGTCTTCTAAAAGGGCAATTAAAAAGTACATTACCATTACAAGGGGCAAGAACCCAATTACTGCAATAACACCGCCAATAACACCGTCAACCAAAAGTGCTGAAAGAAGAGGATTTGCGTTTTCAAGTAAACTTCCTACCCAGCCCTGGAATGTTTCAAGCCATGCTACTAATGTATCTGCAAGGAATGGACCAAATGAAGATTGCGAGATATCAAATACTAAAAACATAATGATTGCAAAAATCGGAATACCAAGCCATTTGTTTGTTAAAACATTATCAATCTTATCCTGAAAATTTTTATTTTTAGTCAGAACTTTTCTTGTTTCTACTTTGGAAACAATTTCATTTACAAAGTCAAAACGCTTTCTGTCAGCCTCTTCAACCTCGTGTTTGTTTGTAAGGTCAATATCAGCTTGTATAAAAGGAGCTTTTTGCACTTCATCCTTTAATGCCACTGCAGTTTTTACTACTTCTTGTAAGCCTTTTGAAGATGTTGAAACTGTTTCTATTACAGGACACAAAAGTACTTCCGACAAAGCTTTTACATCAATTTTATTACCTTTCTTTTTGTTGATATCGGCTTTATTAAGTGCAACAACAACCGGAATTCCAAGCTCTAAAAGCTGTGTTGTGAAAAATAAGCTTCTGCTTATATTAGTTGCATCCACTATGTTAATTATAACATCAGGATTTTCGTTTTTTACATAAGAACTTGTAATGCTTTCTTCTGATGTAAACGGGGACATGGAATATGCACCCGGCAAATCAACTGCAATTAATTCCTCCTTATCACAAAACGCTTTTTTTATCTGATGCTGCTTTTTCTCAACGGTAACACCTGCCCAGTTTCCGACTTTTTCATTTCTTCCGGTCAAGGCGTTATACATTGTTGTTTTACCGCTGTTTGGATTGCCTGTTAATGCAATTCTCATTTTGTCAATTCCTCCTTGTTTTTCAGTTAGTTTAGGCTAACTGCTTTTTAAAAAAAAGTAATCTTAGATTACTTTTAAATTTAAATAATTATAGCTTCAGCCAGTTGACTGTCGATATTATACCGAGAGTCTTTAATAGAAACCACGCATCCTCCCTTTAAGTGGGAAATTACTGTAATAGGCTGACCGCTGTAGCAACCTAAAGAAAACAAAAATGCGTTTAATTCTTCGTCATCAGTTATAATTTCTTTTATTATATATTCTACACCATCTTGTGCATCAATCAAATTCATAAAGCTCATACTCCATTCATTTTTTGAGATTAGCAACTGCTAACTGCTTTCGAAAAAAAACAATTAGCCTCTGCTAACTGCAAATTAGTTTATCACTGTTTTATAAAAAAGTCAATAGTTTTTCCAAAAAATTCAAAAAAATTACCCAAAATATATTTGGGTAATTTAAAACTATTTTATTACTTTATAACCTTGAGCCTCAATAACGCTTATTAATACTTCATCAGAAACATCTTTTGAAAGGTTAATTACCGCATTATTTTCTTTATGGTTTGGAACTGCTTCCAAAACTCCGTCAATTTCTTCTAATTTTTCTTTTACTCTCTTTTCACAGTGAGGACACATCATTCCCTCGATTTTAATTGTTTTTTTCATCATTTTTAGCTCCTTTTTGTATATTTTGGCAAAATTAAGTCTTAATGCATTAGATACCACCAAAAAACTTGACATACTCATAAAAAATGCACCAAACATAGGATTAAGCTCCCAGTTAAATAACTTGATAAAGGCACCAGCTGCAAGTGGTATTCCAACAATATTATAGCAAAATGCAAAGAAAAGATTTTGTTTTATGTTTTTAAGTGTTTCTTTGCTTAACCTTATTGCAGCGGGAATATCCAAAAGGTCATTTTTAACTAATACTACATCAGAACTGTCTATTGCAACATCAGTTCCTGAACCTATTGAAACGCCAATGTCTGAGGCCGTTAATGCTGGAGCATCATTTATACCATCGCCCACCAT
The DNA here is from genome assembly GCA_045536355.1 of Clostridia bacterium. Lineage (GTDB taxonomy): Bacteria > Bacillota > Clostridia > RGIG6154 > RGIG6154 > CAKSDT01. The sequence continues at coordinate 3,118 of JAZSNJ010000036.1, forward strand.
CATAACTTTAGTATCTTTTTTAAGGTCTTTTATTACTTTCTCTTTGCCATCTGGCAAAACATCTGAAACGAAGCTGTCCAGCCCAACCTGTTTTGCTATTGCTGCCGCTGTTTTTTTATTATCACCTGTAAGCATAACAACATTTATGCCCATATTTTTAAGTTCATCAACCGCTTTTTTGCTTGTTTCTTTAACTGTGTCAGCAACTGCTATTACTCCTAAAACTTTATTGTCTTCACCAAAAAATAAAGGCGTTTTTCCTTGAACAGCATATTGTTCTGCCTTGTCAATTATTTCATTATCTATAGTACAAAACTGTTTCGCAAATGATAAATTCCCACCAAATACTTGTCTGGATTTTATGTTGCCTGTAATACCATTACCGGGGTGGATTTTAAACTCATCAACATCAAGATTAATTATATTTTTGTTTTTCCCATAGTTTACTACTGCTTTAGATAAGGGATGTTCGCTTTTACTTTCCAGAGAATATGCCAGTTGTAAAACATAATCTTCGTTTTCGCTCCAGACATCTGTAACTTCAGGCTTCCCTAATGTTATTGTGCCGGTTTTATCTAAAACTACTGTTTTAACTCTTCCTGTTTCCTCTAAGCTTTCCGCAGTTTTAAAGAGTATCCCGTTTTTAGCACCCACACCGTTTCCTACCATTATGGCAACTGGTGTTGCCAAACCCAATGCACACGGACAGGAAATAACTAAAACCGATATTCCCCTAACGAGCGAAAAACCTATGCTCTTACCCACTAAAATCCAGATTAATGTTACAACAACCGCAACAATTATTACAAAAGGCACAAAAACGCCCGACACCTTATCGGCAAGTTTTGCAATTGGTGCTTTTGTTGAAGATGCTACACTTACCATTTCGATTATTTTGGAAAGTGTTGTATCCGAACCTACACTTGTTGCCTCACATACAATATATCCCGAAAGATTTATAGTTCCAGCTGAAACTTTTGCCCCTTCTGATTTAGATACAGGTATACTTTCGCCTGTTAAAGAGGACTCATCTACAGCACTTTCACCCGATTTAACAACACCATCTGCCGGAATGAAGGAACCTGGTTTTACAACAAATAAATCTCCTTTTTGTAGTTCTTCAATTAAAACTTCTGTTTCCTCTGAGTTTACAAGCTTAATGGCTGTTTTAGGTTTGAGTTTCATAAGTGATGAAATTGCGTTGGTGGTTTTACCCTTTGAGCGTTCTTCTAACATTTTACCTACAGATATCAATGTCAGTATCATAGCCGAAGATTCAAAATATAGTTCATGCAGATATTTATGCGCTATGGTGATATCAGCGTTTATCATAACAAAAAGCACATATAAACTGTATAAAAATGATACACCTGAACCTAAAGATACCAATGTATCCATATTAGGTGATTTGTTTTTTAAACCTTTAAACCCGCTGACAAAGAATTTTTTATTTATTGTTATAATGATTAATGCCAGTATAAGCTGTATCACACCTATTGAAACCGGATTTTCAATAAACTTTGGAACAGGAAATCCCCACATAGAATATCCCATTGAAAAATACATAAGTATAACTGATAATATTATAGATAAAACAAGCTTTGTTTTAAGTTGTTTTTGATTGCTGTCTTTTTTTATTGTTTCTCCTTTTAACGAGGCTTTATATCCTGCTTTTTCAACAGCCAAAATAACTTTTTCAGGTGTAACATTTCCTGAAACGGTCATAGAATTTGTAAGAAGGCTTACTGAACACTCTGTAACACCATCTAATTTTTTGACCGCATTTTCAACACGGCTACTACATGCTGCGCAGCTCATCCCCAAAACATTATACTGTTTCATATTAACACCTCTCTTTTATATGCACTTGAAAAAAGTAATTATTTGTGGTAAAATTAATTAAAACTTTCAGGAGGGATTATTATGCAATTACAAGAGTCAGCCGAAATGTATCTTGAAACTATATATATTCTATCCCAAAAGTCAAAATCTGTCAGAAGTATTGATGTTGCCGAGTATATGGGTTTTTCCAAGCCCAGTGTCAGCAGAGCAGTCGGCTTATTAAAAAGCGGGGGCTATTTAACTATGGCTGATGATGGCTTGTTAACACTTACCGACAAAGGAATCATTACAGCAAAAAAAATATTTGAAAGACACATCATTTTATCCGAATTTTTAACCAAAATAGGTGTGGCTGACAAAACAGCGTCTGATGATGCTTGTAAAATCGAACACATCATTTCTGACGAAACATTTAACGCAATTAAAAAATATTTTAAATTATAATAAGATTCGGTCAGCAAAGGCTGACCGTTTATTATTTGAATTGGTTAGCTTTAACTAACCAATATTATATACTTCATTTTCAAAAAAGTCAACAACTACGGTATGTTTACATAAGTGAAAAATTATGATATACTGCAAATAAATTATTTATACAGGAGGAGTATTTATGAAAACCAGAACAGAACTTAAAGAAATGGCAAAAGAACAAATTAAAGGTAAAATAGGAATACTGTTTCTTATCTCATTAATCATTTCAGCCATAACTTTTGCGGCATCATCTGTTTTATCACTTATACCTTTTATCGGTCCTATCGCCTATGAAATTTTTATTGGTCCTGCATTTATATTAAGTATAATCCGTATTTATCAGACTGTTGCAAATTTTAACAATCCCGAAGTTTCTGACGCTTTTTATGGCTTTGAAGATTTTTGGACAGCGTTTAAAGCACTATTTTTTGTTGGTTTATTTTCTTTTCTCTGGGGACTGTTATTCATTATACCGGGAATAATAAAATCCTACTCTTATTCACAAACAATGATGATTGTTGCAGAAAATAAAGGTATTGGTGCGTTAGACGCAATAAATCGTTCAAAAGAAATGATGGAAGGACATAAAGCAGATTTATTCTTGCTGGAATTATCCTTTATAGGTTGGGGGGTCCTTACAATTCTCACTTTGGGAATTGTTGGAATATGGGCTATTCCTTATATTCAGACAACACTTGTAAACTTCTATAATGAAATAAAACCTAAAGATGTGCTTACATTAGACTAACAAAAAGCCAGTCCTTATATGGACTGGTTTTTTCTTACTTCTGATTATAAAATTTACGATTAAGTTTACCATTATATGTTCTTTCTACTTTATCTACAATTTCATACTGCAAAGGAACTTTATAACTTTCCAGCTTTGTTAATAAAAATGTTCGTAATTCTTTTGTATCAAAATTACAATCAGGACTTACTACAACAAGTAATTTTAATGTCTTACCTGCAATAGCATCATCTACACCGATTAAAATACAATCATCGACATTTTCATGTTCCAAAACAACAGATTCAACTTCAGCAGGTGCCACCTTAAGGCCTCCTACATTTATAACATCGCCTTTCCTTCCTATGATATAAACATATCCGTTTTCATCAATGTATCCTATGTCATTAGTGTATACTATTCCGTCTTTTAAAACTCCTGCAGTTGCAACAGGGTCATTTACATACCCTTTCATATTTATGTCGCCTTTACAAGCAAGAAGTCCCATATTATCTTTTGAAGATTTTATCGGATTTTTGTCATCATCAACAATTATTACTTGTGCGTTAGGCATACACTTACCTATGCAATTTAAAAGACCTCTGTTTTTATTATAATCATACATACAAACTGATGCAGATTCTGATGAACCATAGTTATTATAAAGTCTTGTATTTGGTAACAAAGTACAAAGTCTTTCTTTGTCTGCTTCAGGGAGCGGAGCACCTGCCGATTCTATAAAATCAATTATATCTTTGTATTCCCCAATTTTTTCTTTAGTGAACTGGAAAATAGTTCTTATGGCTGCAGGTGGCAAACAACAAGCAATTGTTCCTTTTTGATAATCCAAAGCATCAAAAAATCTTTTAATACTGGTCATTCCGTTTAAAATATAAATTGTGCTGCCGTTTACCATTGTTGTTATAATTTTTCTTAATCCACTTGCGTGATTAAGTGGCCCCGGTACTATTACTACTGTATCCTTTTTGTATTCACAGCCAAAAGATGCGTTTTCTGCAGTTGCAGTTAAAGCTTTATGGGAGATTTCAACACCTTTAGAAACTCCTGTTGTTCCGGTTGTAAACAAAATATCAGCTGAATCATTCTCATTTGGAAAATCAAACTTTAATTCATCTGAATAATTTTCCATAGCAGTTTCTAAAATGCCGGTTCTCTTTAAGATAGTTACATCTGCGTTTAAGCTTGTGTCAGCAATTAAGAACTTAACACCTATTCTTTGAATTATACCAACTATACTATCATCCGGAATACCTTTTTCAAGTGGTGCAATAATTCCTCCCGAAAGATGCACCGCAAGATATAAAACAACATAATCAAGCGTTTGACTTGTTACCACCGCAACTATATCACCTTTTTTTACTCCGTTATTATTTAAATAAGCCGCATATCCTCTTACATACTCATATAAGGTTTTGTATGTGGTTTCTTCACCTTTTACAACAACAGCAACATTATCAGGTGTCGTATTTGCATGTATAGATACATATTCTACAACTGATTTTCTCATATATTTTTATACCACCTTTTTATTTAATCTTTTGTTTGTTTCTATTAAAAATGAAACTGTAAACTACAGTTACTACAAACGCTACTAAAATTGATATATATGTTTCTGAGAAATTAGGGTGAATTGGGTATGTACCATAGATGTTTTTATAAACAATCCATAATATACCGGCTATGCTTGTTAATATCATTGCCATAATTGCACCTTTAGAGGAAGTTTTCTTCCATAAAATTCCCAAGAGTAAAATGATAAACAATGAAGCTCTTAAACTGTATCCGAAATATATCATATCCAGTATTGTTGAAGAACGACCAAACAAAACTGAACATATAATGCATATTAGTCCGCCTATTAAGGTTGCAAGTCTTGATACTACAAGAAGTTTTTTATCAGAAGTGCCTTTTTTATAAAATTTGCTTTCCTGATATATATCTCTGGTAAAAAGTGTTCCTACTGCTAAAAATATTGGCGCAATAGTTGACAAAATCGCTGCAAACACCGATGCCATAATAAATCCTCCTGCTACAGGATTCATTGATAACAAAAGTGTAGGAAGAGCAAGTTTTGTGTTGGCTAAATCAGGAAACTGAACTCTTGCAATCATTCCTAAAATAGCTGTAAAAACACCAAAAGGAGCTACTAATGCTGCAATATAAAAAGATGATTTTTTTGCTGTAGCTTCATCTTTTGATACCAATATAGGCTGCAGACCTGCCTGAGCTGTACATGCTCCCAATACTGATGCAACCAACCACGATATTATTTTTGGAACACCAATTGTAGTTATTGAAAAATGTGTTTCAGGGAGTCCGGCTTTTAATGCCTCTATTCCACCAATGTTTTTGCCACATAAGATTACTGCTACAATGGCTCCTGCATACATAACCACAAGGTGCAAAATGTTTGTATATCCAACTGCCATCATTCCACCTAATACTGTGTATATAAGCACTATTAAACCCATAACCAAAATAGAAGTTACCGGATTTAATCCAAACAATGTTTCACCCATTGTTCCAAGTGCTACAACAGGTGTCATTCCAATTACAAGCATAATCAAAATTAAAAGAGCTGCTGAAGCTATTTTTGCTTCTCTTCCAAGATATTTGCCAATAATTCCTGACACAGTAGGTGTACCTAATCTTCTGAACATCTTCGCAAAGAATATTGCTAAAAAGCATATTCCTAAGCCGTTTGCTATAGTGTACCATGCTCCTGACAAACCATATATGTATCCATATTCAGCAATACCAGTTGTCGCAGTACCACCAAGCCATTCTCCTGCACCTGCTACAACACAGAGCAGAATTCCCAGTCCCGCTCCCTCAAAAGCACTTGCTGTTTTAACATCGCTTTTACTCTTTTTACCAATATAGCTTATAATTACTGTTAAAAGAATGTATGAAAAAACAATAATAATTTGAAGCATTGTTATAATCTCCTTATTTTTGCAATCTTTCTACCATTGTAGCAAGTCCTTCAATGGAATTAAAATTATCTTCAATAATTTCATCAAACGGAATGGTGATATCAAATTCTAATGATAATGTCGAAATAATCTCTGTAATTGATAATGAATCTAAAATGCCATCATCTACTAACGCCTTTGAACTTAAAAAATCAACGCTAGGAATTGCCTCTTTTAAAACTTCTAACACTTTTTCTTTCATAACACTAATCTCCTCTTTTTAAAAATTAAAATATATAAATGGACTGTATCCGCCTGCTACCGAGTAAGACAGCGACAAAATCAATATCGCACACATTAAAACTATCTGAATGGTATTCCATAATGGCTGAAGTTTTTTGCCCTCAAAATGTTTAGAAATTGATTCGATAACAGGAAAACTTAAGATAAATCCTAAAATTAAATATACTTTATACTGGTCTATCCAATAAAGTCCGTAGGCATCTGTAAGTGGATTACCGTTTAAGCCAAACATTGAGCCATAATACGAAATGGCAGAAGTCATATTGGGAGAATTAAATATTACTTTTGTTAAAAGCACTATTAGATAAGTACTTAAAAATCCCAATATCCCTTCCAGCTTTTTGTTTTTCATGGGTTTTTTATATTGTTCAGCAAAAATACAAACAAACTGGATCAATCCCCATACAACAAATGTCCAGTTCGCACCATGCCAAATACCTGTAGACATCCATACTATAAACAAAACAAACGAAGACGAAACCATTGCCGCAGCTTTTTTGCTGAATTTTTTACCCATTGTTTTTCTGATTTTTATTGCAGGACCTAATGTCAATGGATAATACAAGTAATCGCGGAACCACTCACCCAATGAAATGTGCCATCTGCGCCAATACTCACTTATTGACTTTGAAATATAAGGATAGTTAAAGTTTTCCTTGCAATCAAAACCAAACATTTTTGCAAGGCCTATCGACATATCTGAATAACCTGAAAAGTCAAAATAAATTTGGAACATATATGCAAAGGCACCTATCCATGCAAATACAACAGAAAGCTCTGCCGAATTAGTTGAAAAAGCTTTTTCGGTAACTGCAGCCAACTGATTTGCAAGTATGGCCTTTTTGCCAAGACCGATAATAAATCGCCACATTCCCTTTGAAAAGAATTCAAAACTATGCGTTCTCTCGTTTATTTGTTTTGCAAAAGAGCCGTATCTTTCAATAGGACCTGATGTTATTTGTGGGAAAAACGATATGTACAAACCAACATTAAGAACATTTTTTTGGGCCTCATCAAGTCGGATCGTAGCCATGTCGTTCTGTGAGCCAAGGAGGTGCCCTGGG
>JAZSNJ010000103.1:0-10799 GCA_045536355.1 Clostridia bacterium
AGCCCCAATTTTTCAGCATACAAAAGTCCTGCTTGTCTTAAATGTAAATCGCCACCTGCAATTACAATTCCTGCTTCTACAGACGCTTTAAATAAAGCTCCTGTTTTTAGTGAATTAAGGGTAATAATTGTGTCCTTATCAACTGTTTTCCCTTCTGAATCCAAATCTATTTGCTGACCACCCATCATACCCTCGCTACCTGCGCACTTTGCAATAATTCTCATTGCTTCAATATGGTTAGGTTTTGATGAATTTTGAGCCATAATCTCAAATGGCCTTACCAACAAAACATCACCTGCTAAAATTGCAGTTGCCTCATCAAATTTAATATGATTTGTAGGATTGCCACGCCTTAATTCATCATTATCCATAGCCGGTAAATCATCGTGAATTAACGAGCTGTTATGAATCATTTCAAGTGCAATCGCAAATGGGAGAGCTTCTTTTATATCCCCTCCTGCCATTTCACATGATGCAAGTAAAATTAACGGTCTTAACCTTTTACCTGGAGCTAAAAGGCTGTAATTTACAGAATCAAAAAGCCTTTTTTGTAAGCATGGATAGTCCTGTGAATATTTTAAGAGTTCATCATTAATTAAATTTACATACTTTTCTGTTTTGTCTTTAAACATATTACTCACCGTCAGTATTAAATGGGATTTCTTCCAATCCGTTACTTGTTTTAGATAAAATTTTGATTTTTTGTTCTGCATCATCTAACATTTTGTTACATTTTGCAGCAAGTTTTACGCCTTTTTCATAAAGCTCAACTGTTTTATCCAGTCCATCTTCTCCGTTTTCAAGTTTTTTGACTATTTCTTCAAGCTCGTTTAAACTTTTTTCGAAATTAACTTCGGGCATTATTTTACCTCCTTATCAGTAACTACTGCATTTAAAGTGCCATCATTTAAAAGTATATTTACTGTATCATTTACATTAACTCTATTTACACTTTTAACAACTTCGTTATCAATTTTAATTACGCTATATCCTCTTGAAATAATTTTAAGAGGACTTAACGCATCAAGTTTAGATATTAATGAAGAAAAATTAATTCTATTTTGTGATATATTTTTCTGAACAGAATTCTCCGCTTGTTTAAGTAAAGAATCAATATAAAGTCTGTGTTTATTATAATTATTAATAATCGATTTTACAGAAATTCTTCCCGACAAATATTCAAGTTTGTTTTTAAGGATATCTACATATGAAGTTGTAGCAATATTAACCCTTTTATTAAGAACATTAATATATGATTTAATTTCGTCTGATGATGGTGTTGCAAGTTCAGCTGCAGCTGACGGTGTAGGAGCCCTTAAATCTGCAACAAAATCGGAAATTGTAAAATCTGTTTCATGCCCTACAGCAGAAATAACGGGAATTTCAGATGCAAAAATTGCTCTTGCGGTAATCTCTTCATTAAAAGCCCAAAGATCTTCAATAGAACCACCACCTCGTCCAACAATAATAACATCACAAGTAGTATTTTTATTTACATGCTCTATTGCCTTTGCAATTTGGTTTGATGCACCCTCACCCTGCACTAAAACTGGGTATATTGTTACATCTGCTAAAGTATATCGTCTTGATAAAATATTAATTATATCTCGTACAGCTGCGCCTGTTGGTGATGTAATAATACCAATTTTTTTAGGAAATTTAGGAATTGGTTTTTTAATAGATTCATCAAACAATCCTTCCTGCTCAAGCTTTGCTTTCATTTGCTCAAAAGCAAGATATAAAGCACCTGTTCCATCAGGTTCTAACGCATCAATATACAGTTGATACTGTCCATCTCTTTCATAAACCGATATTCTTCCATGTGCAATAATTTTCATTCCATTTTCTGGTATAAACTTCAGTCTGAAAGTATTGCCTTTAAACATAACTGCTTTTAAAACTCCGCCTTCATCCTTTAAAGTCATATAAATATGACCCGAAGAATGTTGCTTACAGTTGGAAATTTCTCCTTTTATCCATAAAGATGAAAGGAGAAAATCAGTTTCAAAAGTATTTTTAATATAGGTATTTACCTGAGTTACAGTAAGTGAATTTTCACTAAGCATCGGTTTTATTATCATCCTTATTATAATTTCTTAATATGCCCCTTAAAATACCGTTAACGAAACCGCCAGCGTCAGGAGAATCAAATGTCTTAACTAATTCTACTGCTTCATAAATAGATATACTTTCAGGTATATCATCCATGTTAAAAATTTCATATATTGCAAGTCTTAGAGCAGATTTGTCAATTTTAGAAATTCTGTTTATGTTCCAATTTTTTGAACCTTTTGATATTATTTCATCAATCTCTGAAAGTTTTTCTTCTGTTCCAAGGCACACATTTTCAATATATAATTTATCTTTATCAGAAAATTTTGCATCACTGAAAGTTCTTGTTAAAATTTCACCCATAGAACATTTTTGAATATCCATCTGATATAAAGCTTTAAAAGCAGTTTCTCTTGCTTCTTTACGACTCATTTATATTACTCCTTAGTTTTAAATCAATTACTTAAGATATTATACACTATTTTAAAACAAAAATAAAGATGTTTTTTAAATAATTATTTTTAACAATACAAATTTTTTAACATATAATATAGCAGGAGGTGATATTTATGACCAACTGCAACTGTGGAAATAGAATCGGATGTAGTGCTCTGGCAATTATTGCAGGTTTAATTATAGGTATAGTAACTGCTATTTTAAACTTTACAGCAATTATTGCAGTAACACCTGCATTTTTATGGGTAACGCTTGGTATAGCTGTTGTTTACCTGGCTGTTTTACTACTTGCGAGTGCAATAAGACCAACCGGGGGCAGGAACTGTGTATGTAGTGCTTTACAGGTTGTTTTAATCGGTATTTTAGGAACAGTATTAACTTCAATTATTTTACTTGCAATTACTTTTGCTGCAACAAGCGTATTAGGTGCAATAATTGTAGGTGCACTTTTACTTTTCTTTACCTTTGTAATAACAGGTACTGCCTGTCTTATTAAATGTATTTTTGGCTGTGATTTTGAAGACTGATTCTTTATAAATAAAAAAACAACTGCTTTATAAAAGCAGTTGTTTGTTTTTATTAATAAGCAATACCAAAAGCAATCATTGCTTCTGCAACCTTTTTAAATCCAGCAATGTTAGCACCTGCAACAAGGTCGTAACCTAAACCGTATTCTTCAGCAGTTTTCATTGAAGAATCATGAATGTTAATCATAATAGCCTTAAGTTTTGCATCAACTTCTTCAGCAGTCCAGCTGTATCTCATTGAGTTTTGGGACATTTCTAATGCTGAAACAGCAACACCACCCGCATTAACTGCTTTAGATGGACCAACTACAACACCATTATCTCTTAAATAGTTCATAGCTTCATTTGTTGTAGGCATGTTTGCAACTTCAATATAATATTTAACACCATTAGCAAGAATCTGCTGAGCTTCTTTCATACCAATTTCGTTTTGTGTTGCACATGGCATACAAATGTCAACTTTAACGCCCCATGGTTTTTCTTTTGGATAGAATTTGCAACCGAATTTGTCAGCATAATCTTCTGCCCTATCTCTGCCTGATGTTCTCATTTCAAGCATATAGTCAAATTTTTCTTTAGTAGTAACACCGTCTGGATCATATACATAACCGTCAGGGCCTGAAATAGTTACAACTTTACCTCCAAGTTCAGCAACTTTCTGAGCAACACCCCAAGCAACATTACCAAAACCTGAAATTGCAACTGTTTTGCCTTCAAAAGTCTGACCAAAATGTTTTAATACTTCATTAGCATAATATGTAGCACCAAATCCTGTAGCTTCTGGACGAATTAAAGAACCACCATAAGAGATGCCTTTACCTGTAAGAACACCATTTTCCCAACAACCTTTAATTCTCTTATACTGACCATAAAGGAAACCAATTTCTCTTGCGCCAACACCGATATCCCCTGCAGGAACATCAACATCAGGACCAATATGACGATAAAGTTCTGTCATAAACGACTGACAAAATCTCATTATTTCAGCATCAGATTTTCCTCTTGGGTCAAAGTCAGAACCACCTTTACCACCACCGATTGGAAGACCGGTAAGTGAGTTTTTGAATGTCTGTTCAAATCCTAAGAATTTCATAATGCTTAAGTTAACAGATGGGTGAAATCTTAAACCACCTTTGTATGGTCCAATTGCACTGTTGAACTGAACTCTAAAACCTCTGTTCACATGAACAGCACCCTTGTCATCAACCCAAGGAACACGGAATTCAATTGTTCTTTCAGGTTCAATCATTCTTTCCATAAGTCCTGCTTTTTCAAATTCAGGATGTTTTTCCATAACAGGCTCCAAAGATGTGAAAACTTCTTCAACAGTCTGAAGAAATTCAGGTTCATTAGCATCTCTTAATTTAGCCTGTTCAAATACCCTTTTAAGATATTCGTTTTTAATTGCCATTTAAAGCATCTCCTTTTCTATGCAAAATTAATTTTGCAAATTAAATTTATTTTTTAAATATTTATCAATAGCAATGGCTGCCTTTTTACCAGCACCCATTGCAAGTATAACTGTTGCAGCACCCGTTACTGCATCACCACCAGCATAAACTCCTTCTAATGATGTTTCACAGGTTTCATCATTTACAACTATACCACCCCAAGGTGTTGTTTCCAATCCATTTGTTGTAAGTTTTATTAAAGGATTAGGAGTTTGACCAATTGATACTATAACATTATCAACTTGAATTTCAAATTCAGATCCCGGGATTTCAACAGGTCGTCTTCTTCCTGATTTATCTGGTTCTCCCAATTCCATTTTAACACATTTAATAGCTTTCACATATCCGTCATCACCAATAATTTCAACAGGATTGCATAAAAGATTAAAACTTATTTGTTCTTCTTCAGCGTGGTGAATTTCCTCCAGCCGCGCGGGCATTTCTTCTTTACTTCTTCTATATATGATATATACATTGTCAGCGCCAAGTCTTTTAGCACATCTGGCAGCGTCCATAGCAACATTTCCGCCACCTATTACAGCAACATTTTTACCTATTGATACTGGAGTATCATAATTTGGGAAATCATATGCTTTCATAAGGTTAATTCTGGTTAAAAATTCATTAGCAGAATAAACTCCATTTAAATTTTCACCAGGAATATTTAAAAAAGACGGAAGACCTGCTCCTGTACCTATAAAAATTGCTCTATATCCATCAGTGAACAAATCATTAATATTAAGTGTTTTTCCAATTACAGTATCGGTTTCGATTTGTACTCCTATTTTAGTAAGATTTTCTACTTCTTTAGCTACAATATCTTTAGGAAGCCTAAACTCTGGAATACCATAAACCAAAACACCGCCAACTTTATGAAAAGCTTCAAACAAAGTAACCTGATACCCCAACTTGGCTAAATCGCCTGCGCAGGTAAGACCTGCAGGACCACCACCAATAACGGCAACCTTTAACCCGTTATTAATGATTGTATTTTCATCATTAACACAATTATCTATTGAGTAATCAGCTACAAATCTTTCAAGTCTGCCAATTGCAACAGGTTCACCTTTAATACCACGCACACAATACTTTTCGCATTGTGATTCCTGTGGGCAAACCCTTCCGCAAATTGCAGGAAGTGTGCTTGTTTCAGAAATTTTGTTATACGCACCTGAAATATCATTTTCTGCTATAAGCTTAATGAATTCAGGAATTTTTACATTTACAGGACAACCTTTAACACAAGGACTGTTTTTACAGTTTAAACATCTTCCCGCTTCTTCAAGTGCCATTTCTTTTGTATAACCCAAAGAAACTTCTTTAAAGTTTTTATTTCTTATAAGTGGGTCCTGCTCGGGCATTTTAACTTTAAGATTAGACATGTTCTTACTCACCATTTATGCCCTCCATTCTACACTTATGATGATTAACCGCTTCAAGTTCTTTATCCTTAAATGCTTTAGAACGCATAATTGCTTCATCAAAATCGACCAAATGTCCGTCAAAATCAGGGCCGTCAACACAAGCAAACTTAGTTTTACCCCCAACTGTTAATCTACATCCACCACACATGCCTGTACCGTCAATCATAACAGGGTTCATGCTAACTATTGTTTTAATATTATATTCTTTTGTGAGAAGTGATACAAATTTCATCATCGGGAGCGGTCCAATGGCAATAACCAAATCGTACTTGTTACCATCATCAATTAATTTTTTAAGCATATCAGTAACTAAACCTTTGTTTCCGTTTGAGCCATCATCAGTTGCAACTATTAATTTATCAGACACATTACTGCACTCGTCTTCCAATATGATTAAATCTTTATTTTTAAAACCGGTTATCATATGAACTTCTGCACCCAAAACCGAAAGTTTTTTAGCCTGTGGATAAGCAATTGCAGTGCCTAATCCACCTCCAATTACAGCTACTTTTTTATAACCGTCCAAATGAGATGCAGTTCCTAAAGGACCCACAAAATCCAAAAGGCAATCGCCTTCATTTAATGAGCCAAGTTTCATAGTAGATAAGCCAACTTCCTGAAAGATGATTGTAACAGTTCCTTCATCTCTATCATAGACAGCAATTGTGAGCGGAATTCTTTCACCAAACTCATCTGTTCTAAAAATAATAAATTGACCAGGCTCAGCTTTTAAAGCAATTCTTGGTGCATAGATTTTCATAAGTTTAACTTGAGAATTTAAAATTTGTTTTTCGACAATTTCGTTTTTCTTATACATTGCTTTTTACCTCCCCTTATCAATAATATAATATTTTACACCAATATATTTCAAATTTCAATACTTTTTTACAAAAAAAAGAGGCGTATGCCTCTTTTAATCAATAGTATATGCACCTTTAACCATGAGTACACTATCTGAAGCTGCCCAAAACCCTCTTTCATCACTTCTCGGTACGATGTATAAGTTGTTTTTAACAACAGCAGTTTCATCAGTAGCATCATATCCTGCAGTTACATTTGCGAGACCACCAGAAACACTTGAAACAACATAAGCAGAACCTGCCCTTAATATCATTTCTGTTCCCTCTTCACCATAGATGAACTGCCCTTCTTTTAAATCAACTACTTTAAATTTAGTAGCATTTTCAATTTCAGGTTTAAAAATCTCTTTAATATAGCTTAATGTTACAACCGGGTCATTTTCACTACCTGCCTGTGCGTATGCTATATATGTAATAGCAACACACAAAATCATAATTAATGACACTACCAAAGTTATTTTTTTGTTTCTCATAAGCATATTCTCCTTTAAAAATCAATAAGACCAAAACTAACAAATAAAGCTTCGTTTACCTTATTCATCAGGGTTTCATCAATAACTCCAATTTTTTCTTTTAATCTTCTTTTATCGATAGTCCTTATCTGTTCGAGCAAGATTACCGAATCTTTTGCTAAGCCATAATCTCTTGCATCAATTTCTATATGCGTAGGCATTTTAGCCTTGTTAATCTGCGATGTTATTGCAGCAGCAATAACAGTTGGACTGTATTTGTTACCCACATCATTCTGAACTATTAAAACGGGTCTAATTCCGCCTTGTTCGGAACCAACTACAGGACTTAAGTCCGCATAATATATTTCTCCTCTTTTTACAACCAAAATTATTCACTCTCCGAAAGTTTTTCCTCACACAGTGCCAAAGCTTCATTATCGGCACTTAAACACATTTCGGCGTAATTTAAATTGAATTCACCAAACTTTTGATATCCTTCAATTAAATCATCAATATAGTCCCTTTTCTTAAACTTATTTAAATACATTCCCAAAGATCTGTTAATCAGTTCATCAACTGTTATATTTAATTCCTGTGATAATTTAAGAGCTTCAGAATAAGTACTCTCATTAAGAAGTAAGGAAACATCTTTAAATTCAGACATGACCTGTTACCTCCGCAGTTATTAATTATGTCAACATAATTATAATGCTATCTAAAGGTCCCGTCAATACCAATAATATTCAAAATCCTCCTTAATGTTACAAATTTAGCAAGTGTTTACAGGTATGTTCTTGGGACTCTTTTACCAACATTACAAAGAATTTCATAGTTTATGGTATTACAAATATCAGCTACATTTTCTACTGAAATATAATTTAATCCGTCAAACCCAAAAACTGTAACAACACTTCCTATGTCAATATTATTGACATTTGTTACATCAATCATACATTGGTCCATACAAATTCTGCCCACAATTTTACAGAGTATTTCATTTACACTAACATTTAAAGTGTTACCGTTTAATCTTGAGAATCCATCAGCATAGCCAATCGGTATAGTTGCAATTTTACATTTCTTATCAGTTTTGTAGATTTCACCATAGCTGATACCAAAGTCTTTATCTATTGTCTTAATATTTACGACAGATGTTTTTAAAGACATTGCGGGTTTTAAATCAAGTTTACCATTGTTGCAAAGTGGTGAAGGATAAGAACCATATAAAATAATACCCGGTCTTACCATATCCATATGCAAATTTTTAAATCTTATAAGTGCTGCACTGTTACAACAATGTCTATATGTAAATGTTATTTTATTCAAATTAAGTTCGTTAAGAATTTTATTAAATCTGTTAATTTGAATTTCTGTTTTAGTATTGTCAGCCTCATCCGAAGATGAAAAATGAGTGAAAATTCCTTCCAGATTCAAATTATCAAGTTCAGAGATTTTTTTAATATCTGAAATGGTGTTTTTATCAGACTCTTCTCCGTAGCCATATAAAAATCCTATTCTGCCCATTCCAGTGTCAATTTTAATGTGAATGGTAGCAGTAACTTTCATTTCTTTAGCTGTTTTACTAATGTCTTCTGCCAGGTCATAAGTATAAACCGTAAAAGCAATATTGTTTTTTAGCGCTTCTTTTATCCTAAGTTTAGGAATATATGACAAAACAAGTATTGGCTTTTTAATACCGTTATTACGAAGTTCCAACGCTTCATCAACACAGGCTACAGCAAAATAGTCAGTTCCAGCACTTTCTAAAGTTTTTGCAACTTTAACAGCACCATGTCCATAAGCATCTGCTTTTACAACTGACATAATTTTTGTGTTTCCAACATAATTTCTTATCTCTGAAAAATTATGTTTTATATTATTTAAATCAATTTCAGCCCATGTTCTTGAATTATACATAAAATTTACTCCTCAGATAAATTTTTTATTGCTGACGGAATATAGTCAATAATATCTGAAGCTATAACGCTATATTCAGTCAATTGTTCTGATGCAAAATCACCTGCAAGTCCATGTAAATAAACTGCTGTACAAGCTGCATTAAATAAAGGTTGTTTCTGTCCTAAAAGTGATAACAACATACCTGATAATACATCACCGGAACCTGCAGTGGCAAGAGCCGAATTTCCGGTTATATTAACATAAATGTTAACACCGTTCGTTACAACTGTGTTCATTCCTTTTAAGACAACAGTAACATTATATTCTTTAGCAAAATTATATGCCAAATTTTCCCTATTTAGTTCAATTTGTTCTACAGGCACATTAATCAGCCGCGAAAATTCAGCAGAATGTGGTGTAATAACAATTTGCGCTTTTGATTTTTTTATTAAATCTTTTAAATCTTTAAAAGCAAAAAGTCCGTCAGCATCAATTAAAAGTTTGCCATCATAACTTAGCAATATTTCAGTTAATATAGCAGTAATATCATCAGTTCTGCCAATACCCATACCAAATGCAACAGAATCTGCATTTTTGATTGTTTGAATTATTTTTTTAATATCAGCCATTGACATAGTATTGTCTCTACTTTTAACAGGTACAGACATCGCTTCAAGCACATGACTTTCAAAAGCAGTATTAATAATATCAGGAATAATTGCAGTAACTAGTCCCGACCCTGTTTTTAAAGCAGAAAGTGATGAAAGGCATATTGCACCACTCATACCTAAACTTCCGCCAATGACAAATACCTTACCGAAATCACCTTTATGTGAATTCTTTTGTCTTTCAGGCAAATAAATAAAATCTCTATTTTTCATATATAACTTTTCTTGGCATTGTAGCTTTAAATGCATCTAAAATCTTTTGGTCATTTTCAATGATTAAAACAATCTTTCCACCTTTTTTTGAATAACCCGAAACAGATAAATTATTTTCATTGTTTCTGTTTTTACATGCAAAATACTTTTTAGCACCGGATTTAATAAATGAATTAATTTCTGCATTATTAATTAAAGAAACCTGTTCAATTGAATTTGCTTCAAGTGAAATATATTTTTTTCTTCTTTTTTTACCATAGATTTTGTCAATATCTATATCTCCGCCAATAATGCAGTATTCATATTCAACGCTGAAATAATCCTGAATTTTAACCTCAATATAAACTATTAATACAGCACCTAAAAACCCGAACTGACCTAAAAATGCAAGAGATAAAATACATAATATAAGTGTTACTAAAAATGAAATTGTTTTATATACTGTGTCTTTAGTTTCTTTATCTTTTTGAACTAAAAATTCCAAATAATTATCCATAGTAATTCCCTCCACTTAATAAGTTTATCATTAAAGCATCATTTAATCAAGTTGTTTCAAAACTTTTTTAAGATATATCCCTGTGTAAGATTCGTTATTTAAAGTAATTTCTTCAGGTGTGCCTTTGGCAATAATGGTTCCGCCGTTATCTCCACCTTCAGGCCCCATATCTATAATATAGTCAGCATTTTTTATGATGTCTAAATTGTGTTCAATAACAATTAATGTGTTGCCGTTGTCTGCTAAACTCTGTAAAACTTCGATCAGTTTTTTAACATCTTCTGAGTGAAGACCTGTGGTG
>JAZSNJ010000041.1:0-11223 GCA_045536355.1 Clostridia bacterium
AAAAAAACTACAATGTAAAAATTGTAGGCAGAGATGAAATGATTAAAATTTCAGGTGAAGAAAAAAGCACAGAATATGCCTTAAAAACCTTAGAGTCTATGATAGAAATAGCCAAAACAGGTGAAACACTTCTTCCGCAAAAAGTAAACTATTTAATGAGTATGGTTTTTGAAGGAAGCTTGGATTCTGTTGTTAAACTTTCAAGCTCAACAGTATGCGTAACTGCAACAGGTAAAGTAATAAAAGCCAAAACCGTAGGTCAGGCGAAATATATAGACAGCATAATAAATAATACCATAGTTTTTGGTATCGGCCCTGCAGGAACCGGTAAAACCTATTTGGCAGTTGCAGCTGCGGTAAATGAACTCAGAAACAAAAATGTAAACAGAATTATTTTAACAAGACCTGCTATAGAAGCGGGTGAAAAATTAGGTTTTTTACCGGGAGATTTACAAAATAAGGTCGACCCTTATTTAAGGCCATTATATGACGCTCTTCATGATATGTTAGGGGCAGATACCTGTAATGCATATCTTGAAAAAGGAGTAATTGAAGTTGCGCCACTTGCTTATATGAGAGGAAGAACTTTAGATGACAGCTTTATCATTTTAGATGAAGCGCAAAATACTACCAGCGAACAGATGAAGATGTTCTTAACCAGAATAGGTTTTTCTTCAAAAGCTGTAATAACAGGCGATATAACTCAGATTGACCTGCCCAGGGACAAGTTCTCAGGTCTTAAAGAAATACAAAAGATTTTAAAAGGAATAGAAGGTATTGATATTTGCTACCTATCCGAAAAAGATGTTGTAAGACATCCATTGGTGCAAAAAATTATAATGGCTTATGAAAAACATTATAAGGAGTTAAGCAAAAAGAAAAATGATTAATTTTGAAATTACAAATGAGCAGGAAATAATTGAAATAACAAAAGAATTGGAAGATAACATTAAACTTTCAGTAACAACAGCTGTAGGTGAATTTAACATTCCCTGTGATATAGAATTTTCTGTTATGTTTACAGATAACGATAAAATCAGAGTTATTAATAAGGACTTTAGAAACATTGATTGCGAGACAGATGTTTTGTCATTCCCACAGCTTGAATTTCAAGATTTAGGAGTAATAGAAAAAGAGTATCTTCCAAATGGCGATTATCCTTTGATGATAGGAGATATCGTTATAAGCCTGGAAAAAGCTAAAAGTCAGGCAGAAGAATTTTCGCATTCTTTTTTAAGAGAGGTGTGCTACTTAACTGTTCATTCTGTTTTGCATCTTTTGGGATATGACCATATAGAAAAAGAAGACAAAAAAATAATGCGTGAAAAAGAAGAAATAATTATGAACAAATTAGGGCTTGTAAGGTGAAAATATGAAATCAGGATTTATAACAATAGTAGGTCGACCCAATGCAGGTAAATCTACTCTTTTAAACAGAATAACAGGTGAAAAAATTGCAGCTGTTTCGGCAAAGCCTCAAACAACAAGAAACTCGATAAGAGGAATAGTAACTGACAACGAATGTCAGATGGTGTTTATTGATACACCCGGTATCCATAATCCTAAAAATAAACTTGGCAAGTTTATGATTAAAGAGGTTGACGAGTCTGTTAAATCAGTAGATGTAATAGTTATGATGGTTGATGTAAACGATAAACCCGAAAACAATTTATCTATTGCCGAAAGTGTGAAAAGACAGGGTGTGCCCGTAATTCTTGCAATAAATAAAATTGACTCAAATGCTAAAGAAAAAATCCTTGAAATTATATCAGTTTTAAGTAAGGATTTGGAGTTTGATGAAATAATACCTATTTCTGCAAAAACCGGAGATGGGGTGGATTTAGTTGTTTCAGAAATCAAGAAACGACTTTCTGACGGCCCAATGTATTTTTCGGAAGACTATATAACAGACCAGCCCGAAAAACAAATTGTTTCTGAAATAATAAGAGAAAAGGCACTTTGGTGTCTTGATAAGGAAATCCCTCACGGAATAGCAATAGATATAGAAGCTTTTAAAGAACAGCCAAACGGACTTATTAAAATTACTGCATCTATTTATTGTGAAAAGAAATCTCACAAGGGAATTATAATAGGCAAACAAGGTTTAATGCTTAAAAAAATAGGCGAACTTGCAAGACACGACATTGAAAAGTTTTTAGACACAAAGGTATATTTAGAGCTTTGGGTTAAAATAAAGGAAGACTGGAGAAATTCAGACTTTATGCTAAAAAACTTTGGTTTTAATAAGCAGGACTGACATTAATTAACAGCATAAAAACCCACCCGTAATTTAAACTAATTACGAGGTGAACAAAATGAAACCAAACAATCCGTATTGGCCTTTATTCGAAGATACAGGCGATATAGACGCATATCTTGCCTATAAAGCATATCAGAATAAATTAAACGAAGAATTCGGGGAAGAAACACAGGTAGATATTTATGGTGGAGAAAGTAACGGGGATAGTAATCCGTGAAACAAATGTTGCCGAAGCTGATAAGATTTTAACAGTCTTAACCAACGAAAAAGGGAAAATCAGCATAAGGGCACAAAATATAAGAAGAAGCAAAAGCGTCGCACTTGCAGGTGCGAGGTTTTTGTGTTATTCAGATTTTGTTATCGCCAAAGCGAATGACATTTATTTTTTGCGCCAGTGTAGCCCCATTGAAACCTTTTACAATATAAGCGAAGATATAGTAAAACTTTCTCTTGCTACATATTTAGGGCAACTAACAGCAGAAACTGTGCCCGAAGGAGTTGTAAATAAAGAAGTTATATCGCTTCTTTTAAATACATTTTATGTTCTTTCAAACAAAAACTATAAAACAGAATTTATAAAAATGGTGTTTGAATTAAGGCTTATGGGAGAACAAGGATATATGCCATCCATTTTAGTGTGTGAAAAATGTGGAGAAAAGAATTTCCCTATGAGATTTAATGTCGCCTTGGGACAAATATATTGTAACTGTTGTGAAAGACAAGGCGTTTTAATTGATGAAAGCGTTCTTTCTGCTATGCAGTATGTGTTTTTTTGCAATTCCAAAAAAATCTTTTCCTTTGAAGTAACCGATGAAGTATTAAGAGTTTTGTCAAACCTGTCAGAACAGTATGTTTTAACTCATATAGACAAAAAATTAAAATCTTTGGAATACCTTAAAATGTTTTTATAATTAAATTTCTTTCAAATGTTAATACTAATAAAAAACATTTGGAGGGAAATTATGAAAAATTCAGTATGGCAGGAAGTAACTTTACCAAAATTCAACAAATTTTCAGGTGATAAAAACACAGATGTGTTAATTATAGGCGGCGGTCTTGCGGGACTTTTGTGCGCCTATTTTTTGCGTTTGCAAAATGTAGACTATATTTTAGTTGAGGGTGATAAAATCGCATCAGGTATAACTAAAAACACTACTGCCAAAATAACTTCTCTTCATGGTCTTATATATCAGAAAATAATCAAAGAATATGGCTTTTATAAAGCGCAAGGCTACTTAAAAGCAAATCAGGAAGCGTTAGATGAGTATGTTAAGCTTTGCAAAAACATAGATTGCGATTTTGAAATAAAGGATTCTTATACCTATTCTTTAAAAGACAGTTTTATACTTCAAAAAGAAGTTGAGGCACTAAATTCACTTGGTGCCCCCGCTGAATATGTAAAGGATTTAGAACTGCCTTTTAAAACTTGCGGTGCAGTTTTACTCAAAAATCAGGCGCAATTTAATCCACTTAAGTTTATAGCCGAAATCTCAAAAGACTTAAATATTTATGAAAACACCTTTATTAATAAAATTGACAAAAAGGTTGCATTCTCAGATAATGGTAAAATAAAATTTAGGAAGGTAATTATTGCCACTCACTTTCCCTTTATAAATAAGCACGGCAGTTATTTTTTAAAACTTTATCAGCACAGAAGCTATGTATCGGCTTTTTCAAATACCGATAAAGTAAACGGTATGTATGTTGATGAAGATTTAAAAGGACTTTCTTTCAGACAGTATAATGATTTATTGTTAATTGGAGGGGGAAGCCACCGAACCGGCAAAACAGGTGGCACCTGGAAGGAAATAAATGACTTTGCAAAAAAGTATTATCCACACGCACAATTAAAATATGAATGGGCAACGCAAGATACAATGAGTTTAGATTCTATTCCATATATAGGAAACTATTCAGCTTCCACTCCTGATATGTATGTAGCAACAGGATTTAACAAATGGGGTATGACAACATCAATGCTTTCGGCAAAAATAATCTGCGATATGGTTTTGGAAAAGTACAACCCATATTCTAATGTTTTTTGTCCTGGAAGAAGTATTTTAAAACCTCAGCTTTTTACAAATATTGCAGAAAGCACCGTAAACCTTGTTAATTTTTCAGGTAAAAGATGCCCTCATTTAGGTTGTGCACTAAAGTGGAATAAGGCAGAGCATAGCTGGGATTGCCCCTGCCATGGTTCAAGATTTCAAAAAGACGGGAGACTAATTGATAACCCCGCAACAGGTGATGCCGACATATGAACAAACTGGTAATAAAGTTAAAACTCATCTCATATATTTTACAAAGTGAAATATATGAGGTGAGTGTTTTTGAGAGATTACATTTCAGAGCGGGTAATAGAACTGGCAAATTACATAATAGATACAAAATGCACAGTAAGACAGGCGGCAAAAAAATTCGGCGTCTCGAAATCAACGGTACATAAAGATGTTACAGACAGGCTGAAGGGAATTAATTTTAGTCTTTATAAGGAAGTGTTGCCTATTCTGGCGACAAATAAAGCTGAAAGACATTTAAGAGGCGGTCAGGCAACCAAGGAAAAATATAAAAGAAAATAATATGTAGAATTCTGTTCACATCAGTTGAGCAGAATTCTTATTTTTCAGTTGTATTTTTTTATAATTGATGTTAAAATTATGTTAGATTATTAAAAAGGAGAATTGTTATGATTAATGTTTTAGTATGGAATGAGTTTTATCACGAAAAGCACGATGAAAAGGCTAAAGAGGTATACCCAAAAGGAATTCATAGACAAATTGCAGATTTTTTAGGTAAAGAAGAAGATATAAATGTAACAACAGCTACGCTGGATGACCCTGAATGTGGTCTTTCACAGGAAGTTTTGGACAAGACCGATGTTTTAATCTGGTGGGGACATGTAAGACACCACTTAGTTCCCGATGAAATAGCACAAAGAGTTCAGCAATCGGTTTTAAAGGGAATGGGAATGATATTTTTACATTCTGCCCATCATTCAAAACCATTTAAACTCTTAATGGGAACAAGCTGTAATTTAAGCTGGAGAGACGATGAGTTTGAAAGAGTGTGGGTTGTTGATCCTGCACATCCAATAACAAGAGGGATAGACAGATATTTTGAACTTCCAAAAGAAGAAATGTATGGTGAACCGTTTGGCATTCCTGAGCCACAAAAACTTGTGCTACTCGGTTGGTATGGAAGCGGAGAGGTATTCCGTTCAGGTTGTTGCTACATAAGAGAAAATGGCAAAGTGTTTTACTTCCAGCCGGGACATGAAACAAACCCTGTATTTTATGTTCCAGAGGTTCAGAAAATTATAGTAAACGCAATAAGATGGGCAAAGCCTGAATACAGAGCAAAAGAACTCACTGCACCAAAAGTTGAAAGAATAAAATAATATTTTAAAGAAGGTGAATGTGTGTATAATAAACTTTCCCAAGAGCTTGTAGAAAAAATTAAAGAGAATATATCAGATAAGCATATTTTTGATGTTGCGATAAGGCGTGATAATAGCCATGATGTTCCAAACATATGGCGTCCCGCTTTTGTTCGTGATGTTGAAAAGATAATGAACTGCCCGTACTATAACAGGTATACCGATAAAACACAGGTGTTCTCGTTTTATAAAAATGACGATATTTCAAGAAGGGCACTTCATGTACAGTTTGTGTCAAGAATTGCCAGAAACATAGGAAGAATTTTAAATTTAAATCTTGATTTGATTGAGGCAATAGCAATAGGGCACGATATCGGGCACACACCTTTCGGTCATGCAGGGGAAAGTGCGCTTAATTTAGTCTACAATAAACACACAGGGAAATATTTTTTACATAATGTTCACAGCGTAAGAGTTTTGGATAAGATATTTAACTATAATATAAGTCTGCAAACACTTGACGGGATACTCTGCCATAATGGTGAGTTAGAGCTTATGGAATATAAACCAAATAAGCTTACTGACTTTTCAGAGTTTGACAAAACGGCAGCAGAATGCGAAACAGATATTAATAAGTCAAAAGCTTTAATTCCGTCAACATTAGAGGGCTGTGTTGTAAGGATTTGTGATATTATTGCATACTTGGGGAAAGACAGGCAGGACGCTTATACAATTTCATCAATAAGCAGTGAAGATATGTTTGAAAAAGCTGTAATAGGCTCTTTTAATGCCGAAATTATAAATAATATGATAGTAAATATCATAGAAAACAGCTATGGGAAAGACTATATAAAAATGGACAAAGAGTATTATGAAGCTTTAAGTAAAGGAAAGTCTGATAACTACAAATATATTTATATGTCTGAAAAATTATTAGAGGCAAACAGTATACTGCCGTCTATGTTTGAAAAAGTTTATGAGAAACTTAAAAAAGACGCTAAAGACAAAAACGAAAACTCAGTTATATACAATCATCATATACGCTACATAAAAGAGAAAAACAAGTATTACAGAAATGACACTTATGAAAATACTGACCCTGACACAATGTGTATGGACTATATTGCAAGTATGACAGACGATTATTTTATTGAGCTTTATAAAAACTTATTTCCAACAGATAATAACATAAAATACATATCCTATTTTGATTAAGAGGTGCAATTTTGATTACACAATCACAGTTTTTAAAAAGCGGCGGCTGCAAAAGGCAGGTATGGCTTGTTAAAAACAGACCTATTACAAACACAGAAAAAAATAAAATGTCATATATCGCAGAACAGGAAATCTTAAGTGCTGCTAAAAATTACTTTCCCAAAGGCATTGATTTAGATGGGAGAGAATTAAATGATTTTAAACTTAATAAAGTGTATTTTAATGTCTCATTTACAAGTCCTTTGGGTGAAATAAAGTGCGATATAATAAAAGTTTCGGCAAAAGGTATTGAAATTTACCGTGTTAAATCAGGCTCCGGAACAGAGCATCACATAAAAGCACTTTTATTTCAAAGGTGGATTTTAAATTCTTTAGGTTATAAAGTTTCAGCCCTTTATTTAATGAGCATTAATAAAGACTATATAAGGGGAAGACATTTAGATTATAAAAAACTTTTTACTTTAGAAGAATTTTCTCATAAAACTTTTGACGGTAAATTAAAATCAAAATTAAAATTTATCAAAAATGTTTTATCGGCGGAAGATGCACCTAAAAGCATTATGAGCAGGTACTGCTCAGGGTGTGAATATTTTGGCCAATGTTTTAAACTTCCGGAGGATAATATATTTAAACTTGGGAGCCTTGGTTTTGATGTTAAGGTAGCACTTTATAATCACGGTATTTTAACATTTAAGGATTATTTGAAGCTGCCTGAAATTAATGACAACTGTCGCTTTCAGATTGAGGCAGAAATAAGTAAAAAAGATATAATAAATAAAAAAGGAATTGAGGAGTTTTTAGGAAAACTAAAATATCCTTTGGGATTTTTAGACTTTGAAGCAATTTCCCCCGCTGTTCCTAAATTTAAAGGTACAAAACCAAATGACAGGATTATAACACAGTTTTCATATCATTATATTTTGGAAGAGGGCGGGGAGCTTTATCACAAAGAATTTATAGGAGACGGACTTCATTATCCTGAACGGTTACTTGCCGAAAGTTTAGTTAAATCTATAGGGAAAGACCATACTGTTTTAATGTATTCAAATTATGAAAAGAACTGCATTTTAAGCTTAATGGCAAAATTTCCTGAATTTAAGCAAAGTTTATCTAAAATTAAAGATAATCTTATTGATTTGGAAAAACCTTTTGAAAACAAGTATTTGTATAATTATAAAATGCAGGGTAAAAGCTCTATAAAGTATGTACTTCCTGCACTTTATCCAAATGATGATGAATTAGACTATAAAAAGATTAATATATCAGACGGAGCCGAGGCAGTAGAGAAATATATGGAAATGGAAAGAGCCGACAAAGAAACCAGAAAGAGAATTAAAAAAGACCTTTTGGAGTACTGTAAGCTTGACAGTTTTGCCATGGTAAAACTTTTGGAGAGTTTAAAAAAAGCAATCAAGGAGCAGTAAAATGTTATCAAAAATAAAAGAGAATTATAACATAACAATATATGCATCATTTTTAGGGTATGTAACACAGGCGATTATAATAAATTTTGCGCCTCTTTTATTTGTAACCTTTCAAAAAGATTATAATGTGTCTTTGGGCAGCCTTTCGGTTTTGGTGCTTGTAAGTTTTTTAATTCAGCTTTTAATTGACTTTTTGTCTGTTTATATAATAGGTTTTTTAGGCTACAGGAAGTCCATAGTTTTAGCACATATTTTGTGTTTTGCAGGACTTTTTTCTCTTGCCTTTTTACCAACTGTTATGGCAAACAGCTTTTTGGGGATACTTATTGCAACTGTTTTTTACTCTGTAGGAGGGGGACTTATTGAAGTTTTAGTAAGTGCCATAGTTGAAGCCTGTCCCACAAAGAAAAAAGCAAGTATAATGAGTCTTTTACACTCCTTTTATAGTTGGGGCTTTTTAGCAGTTGTTTTGCTTTCAACCTTGTTTTTTACTATATTTGGTTTAAAAAACTGGAAAGTTTTATCATGCATTTGGGCTTTAATTCCATTTGTAAATGCCATACTTTTTATATTGGTTCCGATTAATACTTTAGAAACTGTAAGAGAAGGCTATACTGTAAAAGAGCTTTTGAAAATGAAGCCGTTTTGGTTTATGCTTATATTGATGTGCGCAGCAGGTGCATCAGAGCAGTCTGTAAGCCAATGGATATCAGCGTATGCAGAAGAGGGCCTTAATGTAACAAAAACTGTGGGCGACCTTTTGGGCGGCTCCCTTTTTGCACTTTTAATGGGCATATCAAGGGTAATATATTCTAAAAACAGCGACAGAATTTCGCTTAAAAACTATATGACATTTTCAGCCTTTATGTTGCTTCTGTCCTACACTGTAACTGCGTTTAGTCCAATCCCAATAATAGGATTAATAGGTTGTGGTTTTTGCGGATTTTTTTCAGGCATTATGTGGCCGGGTACATATAGCTTGTCTGCAGGTAAAATCAGGGGAGGAACATCAATGTTTGCCCTTTTGGCACTCGCCGGTGATTTGGGCTGTTCGATAGGGCCTTATATGGTAGGCGCCGTTTCAGAAAATTTAGGCGGTAATCTAAGCTATGGAATTATTGCTTCTGCAGTTTTCCCTCTTATAATGTTTTTAGGGCTTGTTTTTGATAAAAAGAACAAAACAAAGAATGGAAATGCTTAAAACTGGATAAATTATAAGATGCATTAAGATATGTAAAATCAAAACAGCCGAGAAAAACAGTACCATTTTAAAAATAGGAGAGCAAAATGATTGATTTACATTTGCATCTTGACGGGTCTATTCCATACAGAACAATAATAAAATTAGCTAAAATGAATGATATAACGGTGCCCGATGATATGTCAAAACTTAAAAGGACAGTTACTGTACCCAAAACTTGCGAAAGACTTTCTGACTATCTTAATTGTTTTTCACTT
The DNA here is from genome assembly GCA_045536355.1 of Clostridia bacterium. GTDB lineage: Bacteria > Bacillota > Clostridia > RGIG6154 > RGIG6154 > CAKSDT01. The sequence goes on from JAZSNJ010000041.1 coordinate 9,734, forward strand.
CCGGTTAAGCTTTTGCAAAATTATGAAAGTATTTATACTGCGACCTATGAGCTTTGCCTTAATTTAAAGCAATCAGGTATGCTTTATACAGAAATAAGGTTTGCACCGGCAAAACATACTTTTTTTGATTTAAGTCAGGAAGATGTTGTAGAAACTGCCTTAAAAGCCGTAGAAAAATCAGGTTTTAACGCAAGACTTATTTTGTGCTGTATGCGCGAAAAAAATAATAAAAAAGAAAATCTTTTAACTGTGAATACAGCTGGAAAATTTTTGAATAAGGGTGTAGTAGGACTTGATTTAGAAGGTGATGAAAAAGCCTTTAAAACAAAAGAATATGAATATGTGTTTAAAAGGGCAAATGAACTTGGTATCCCATATACAATTCATTCAGGAGAGGCAGACGGGAAAGACAGTATGCTAAGTGCCATAAATTTCGGTGCTAAAAGAATAGGACACGGGATACAGGCAATTTATAGCAGTGAGGTAACGGAAAAACTTATTAAGAAAAATATTCCTTTAGAAGTTTGTATTTCAAGTAATGTGCAAACAAAAACAGTTGCAAGTCTTAATATGCACCCTGTTAAAAAGCTTTTCGACAAGGGCGTTTTAATTACAATTAATTCAGATAATATGACGGTGTCTGACACCGATGTTTTCAAAGAATTTAAAATAGCACAAAAAAACTTTGGATTAGAACCCAAATTGCTTTTAAAAAACGCAGTAAATTCTGCTTTTTGTGATCAAGATTTAAAAAAATACCTGTTAAAGAAAATTGGTGTTTAAAATGGTTAAAATCTATTACGCCGATGCATCAAACATAACTGATTTTGATAATGTGTCGGAATACTGTAAAAACAAAACAAAAAAATTAAAGGACGAAACAAAAATAAAACTTAAGGTTGGTTGCGATTTGCTGTTACAAAAAGTATTGGGGTTCCTGCCTGAGATTAAACTTGAGGAAGACGGTAAACCTTATTTAACAAATTCGGATCTTTGTTTTAATTACAGCCATTCAGGGCATATAAGTGTTCTGGCTGTGTCTTGCACACAAGTAGGCATAGATATCGAAAAAATAAGAGATGTTAATTTTAGAATTAAAGAAAAATACTTTAAAGATGAAGAAATTAAAAATAATATTGATTTAATAAAAGCCTGGACAAAAAAGGAAAGCTATTTAAAATATAAAGGCATAGGTTTAAAAGGCTTAAACGAAAAAATCCCCGATGATTTAAACTTTTATTTTGAAACCATAGAAAATGAATTTATCTTATGTCTTTGCACCAGAGAAAAAGAATATAAAATAATAAAAGCAGATGTTTAACATCTGCTTTTTATTATTAATACTGTTGTGGTTTTTCAAAAATTCCTGAATTTTTAAGTTCTAAATACTGCTCTTTGGTAATTAAAATCTGTCTTGGCTTTGCGCCTTCAGGAGGACCTATAATTCCACGCTGTTCAATCTGGTCTATTATTCTTCCTGCTCTTGCATA
>JAZSNJ010000157.1:0-7583 GCA_045536355.1 Clostridia bacterium
ATTTATGCAGCAATAATTATATTAAGTTTATCATATTTATATTTATTTGTCAATATATTAAAATTATATTGGGTGATTTAAATGAATATAGAATTTAAAGATAATTATATAAAAATCGGATTAAAAATATCTTATTACAGAAAATTAAAATCTCTCACACAAGAACAACTTGCTGAAATTTTGGATTGTGGGGTATCTTTTATCGGACAAATTGAAGCTCCTAATATTTATAAAGCGATTTCTTTAGATACCTTATTTAAAATATCGAAAGCATTGGAAGTACCACCATATAAATTGCTATATTTTGAGGATTAAATAATGAACCTACCAAAGCGAAAACCACCAAGATTAAAAGGCTATGATTATTCACAAAATGGTGCGTATTTTATAACCATTTGTACTAATGACAGAAAATGCATATTAGGTAACATCGTAGGGCAGGGGCTTGCTCCTGCCGAAATAATTTTATCGCAATATGGAAAAATTGCAAAAGAACAATTGTCAGATTTAGAAAACAGATATAAAACAATTAAAATTGACAAATATGTTATTATGCCAAATCATATTCATATAATTGTGATTTTAGACAATACGGCAGGAGCAAGCCCCTGCCCTACAATATCCGATGTTATCTGCTCCTTTAAATCATTAACAACAAGGATATGCAATAAATCAAATAATAAACCACAAAAAATATTTCAAATATCTTTTCACGACCACATAATACGAGGAGAAAAAGATTATAAAAAAATATGGGAATATATAGACACAAACCCTTTAAAATGGAAATTAGATTGTTTTTACAACGATTAAAGGCTCTCGCAATTTTGCGAGAGCCTTTTACTGTCCTTTAGAGTGCACCTCATAAGCACCGTTTTTTATTTCTTCCATGTGTTTTTTGAAAATAATATAAGTATCGGAAATATCTCTAACCTTCCTATAATCATATTAAAAGTTAGAATTAATTTAGAAAAGCTTGAAAATATTGAATAGTTACATATAGGTCCAACCTTTGAAAGACCGGGACCGATATTGCTTATTGTTGCAACAGTTGATGTAAAGTTGGTTGTAAAATCAAAATTATCAAGGCTTATTAACAGCATAGAAAGTATAAAAACAAACATATACGCCATAAAATAAGCATTTACAGAGCGAAGTGTATTGTGCTCTACTATTCTTCCGTTTAAAGTTACTTTAGATGTGCTTTTGGGGTGAACAATCATCTTTATTTCTTTTAAAATGCTCTTAAACAAAATCATTATTCTTGAAACCTTGATGCCGCCGCCCGTACTTCCTGCACAGGCACCCATAAACATTAATAAAACCAAAATAAGCTTTGAAAATGAGTTCCATTTATCAAAATCAACAGTTGAATAACCCGTTGTGGTAATTATTGAGCCAACCTGGAAAAATACATGCTTTATTGCATCTAAAATCCCATCAAACATATTAAATACATTTATAGTAATTAATATAACAGAAAGAATAATAATTCCAAAATATGTTCTTACTTCTTCCATTTTAAGTGCAGACTTTAATTTCCTGACTAATATAAGATAGTAAAAAGAAAAATCTACACCGAAAATAATCATAAACACAGTAATTACAACCTGCACATAAGATGAATAATCAGCAATCCCTGAATTTCTGACACCAAACCCGCCTGTTCCTGCTGTACCGAAAGAAAGGGTGAGAGACTCAAAAAGGTCTAACCCTCCCAACAGGAGCAGTACAATTTCAAGTGCAGTAAAAAATATATAAATTCCGTACAGTATCTTGGCTGTTGTCTTTACTCTTGGCACAAGCTTGCTTACTGAAGGCCCGGGGCTTTCTGCCTTGATAAGGTGTAAATTATCTCCCCCCGACAAAGGCAAAAGTGCAACCAAAAATACTAAAACTCCCATACCGCCTATCCAGTGAGTAAAGCTTCGCCAGAGTAAGACAGACCTTGGTAAAATTTCTACATCGGTTAAAATTGATGCACCTGTTGTTGTAAAGCCTGATGCTGTTTCAAATACAGCGTTAAAAAAGTTTGGTATAGTGCCCGAAAGCATAAATGGTACAGAGCCGAATAAGCTTATAAGTATCCAGCTGAAAGCAACCGTTATAAAGCCTTCTTTTGCATACATTGTTTTATTTTGAGGTGCTTTAACTGTAAATGGTATGCCAACTAAAAGGCAAATTAATATGCTTATTAAAAATACTGAGAAATTCCCCTCTTTTCCAAATAAAGACCAGATTAGGGGAAGACACATACACGCCCCCTCAATATTTAAAACCCAGCCTAAAATATATGAAATCATTCTGTAATTCATTTAAATTACCAGCCTTTTTATTTAAGGATATCCGAAATGGACTTAACGCCTTTTAATGTTGTTACAACTATGACAGTATCGCCGGGCATCAAAACATCTTTACCTCTTGGAGTTATAACCTGAGCATTTCTTGTTATACACGCCACAAGTATATTTTCTCTTAAATTAAGATTTTCAATTGCAGTATTTACAACAGGTGAGTTTTCGCCTATTCTGAATTCCAAAGCCTCTGCCTTACCATCTAAAATAAAGTGCATTGTTTCAATGTCGCAATCTATTGTATTATTCATAGCCCTTACAAATCTTACGATATATTCTGCAGTTATATCTTTAGGGTAAAATGTTGTATCAAGACCTAAATGTGTTATAACCTCATCATAGGCAATTCTGTTAATTTTTGTTACTACTTTACCATCAGTTTTGGTTTTAGCATATAAAGAAAGCAAAATGTTTTCTTCATCCATATTGGTAAGCGCAACGAAAGAATCAGCATTCTCTAACCCCTCTTCCAAAAGGAGCCTGTTTTCTGTACCGTCACCGTTTATAATGTCGGCTTTAGGTAATATTGAGCAAAGCTCTTCACATCTTAATAAATCTTTTTCTATTATTTTAACATTAATACCTGATTTTAAGAGTTTTTTTGCAAGATAAACTGCTGTTTCTCCCCCGCCTACTATCATAGCATTTTTAACTCTGTTGGTCTTAATACCGATTGTTTTGAAAAACTGTGTAGCATTTTCCAAAGATGCCACTATACTTACAAGGTCATTTTCTCTTAAAATAAAATCACCTGTAGGAATAAACGCCTTATCTTCTCTTTCAACTCCGCAAACTAAAACATTTTGATTTAGTTTTGTTGCCAAATCTCTCACCCTTATATCAATAAGGGGTGATTTTTCCTGAATTTTAAATTTTAAAATTTCAACTCTGCCTTTTGCAAATGTGTCAATCTGTATTGCTGACGGAAACCTTAAAATCCTTGCAACTTCATCAGATGCAGTATATTCAGGATTTATTATAAGTGAAAGCCCCAAATCTTCTTTTATCAAATGCAGTTCTTTTGAATAATCAGGCTTTCGTATTCTTGCAACTGTTTTTACATTACCCATTTTTTTTGCAATAAGGCAAGTCAGCATATTAAGTTCATCAGAACCTGTTACTGCAATCAAAACATCAGCATTCCCAATTCCTGCTTCTGTTAAAGTATCAATACTTGCACCGCTGCCTGAAACACCCATAACATCAAATTGGTTTACGACATCTTTGAGTCTTTCCTGTCTTTTATCTATAACAGTTATATTATGCCCGTCTTCACGGCTTAATCGTTCTGTAATTTTCTGGCCTACTTTACCAAGGCCAACAACAATTATATTCATAAACTGTTTATTTCCCTTTCTTGTTTTTTAAAGATTATAGCAAAGCGCTACTTTAAAGTCAAGTTTACTACATAAACTGTACCATAAACGGGATAGTAAGTGCACTTAAAGTTGTTCCCAAAAGCACTAAATGAGATGCTGTTTCCTGACCTTTGCCAATTAATTCTGCAAAGTTTAAAACAATACTTGCAACAGGACAGCATACCATTATGTAAATGGAGGCTTTCATAGCGTAATCATCTGTAATTAAATTTAAAAGCAAAAGTGCTAAAAGCGGGAATACCATCTGTTTTACAAAAATTACTATGTAAGGCTCAATATGGCCGAACACATCGGTTATTTTTGTTGTGGCAAGCCTCATACCCATTATCAGCATACATAAAGGTGTTGTCATATCCGACAAAAGCGTTACCATAGTATTTAATTCTTTTGGTATGCTTACTTTTAGTAAAAATAACGGAAGTGCAATATAAAAAGCTATCATAGCAGGGTTTACAAATATTTTTTTTGGTTTAATATATTTTTTATCCTGTGATATTATATAGCTTCCCAAAGACCAGCCGATAATATTTAAAGAAAGTGAAACCATAGCGCAAAATGCCATTGCTTCGGGATACTTGGGAAGCATTGCCTTTAAAACAGGAATTCCCATAAACCCATAGTTTCCTACAGATGTTGCAAGAGTATAAATTCTGTATTTAACATCTTTTGTTTTCTTTCTTAATAAAAAGTATACCAAAAGCAAGGTAAAGCAATGAAACAAAGTCATAAACACAAAGCTTATAACCATTCTTAAAAACAATTCTTTTGAAAAAGAAACACTTGTTAATGTATAAATTATAAGCGCGGGCTGGCAAAGATACATTAAAAGCTTTGCAAAGGCAGAAATCATACCTTTTTCTATTAACTTTGTTTTTATCATTATATAACCCGGGAGTGCATATAAAAGCATTACTAAAACTGTTTTAAATGCTACTGTCATACTCATTTTACAAAAACTCCTGTCTGTTTAGATTTCAGGCTTAAAGGAAGGCATTAACTGAAGTTTAAAAAGATTTTGTTTGTGTTTTTTATCAATTAATTCCTTTGTCTTAAGGTCTGAGATTTCGCCTGTTCTTATATACCTGTCCAAAATATCATAGGTAAAACCTAAATTGTCTTCATCAGTTTTGCTGGTAAGTCCGTCTGACGGGACTTTGTCAACAAGTGCGTCAGGCAAACCTAAAACTCTTCCTATTTCTTTCACTTCTGTTACAGTAAGGTGCGAAAGCGGTGAAAAATCACCTACGGAATCTCCGTATCTTGTTGAATATCCAACATAATCTTCTGACAAGTTACAGGTATTTGCAACTCTTCCGTTTAAGCTTTGTGATACTGCATAAACCGCTGCCATACGAATGCGGGGAGCAAGATTTATTTTAGTCTGCTCTGTTATATCAAGATTTTTTGAAAGTTCGTTTTCTAACCCTTTATAACAGTCTTTTATATTTATCTCATAGCTTTTTATACCTAAATGGTCTACAAGCATTTTGGAATACTCTATGTCGCTTTGCTCACCGTTTGGCATTAAAACTCCTATTACCCTGTCTTTGCCCAAAGCTTCAACCAAAAGGGCCGCTACAACAGACGAGTCTTTCCCGCCTGATATTCCAACAACTCCATTACAATCTTTACCGTTTTCTTCAAAAAACTTTCTTATCCATAAAACACATTCATTTTTTACCTTTAATGCATCGAACATAACTATCCTCCGCTTGTTACATTAAATCATTATTATAGATTGCTCTGTTTCCGCCTATAAATTTAAGCCTTGAACGGGCTGCTATTACAAAAGCATTCCCGATCTTGCTGTTTTCTAATTTTACGGGAACTGCCACAGGCATAATGTGCATACCTATTAATGTTCCACCTATATCTATTCCCGCTTTTGCACTAACCCATTCTATCATAACAGGGTGCTCAAAGTTATTATATGCTGTTGTTGCAAAAGCACCACCCGCTTTTATGTGTGGAACTGCATTTACCATAGGAAAGCCAAACATCAGTGCAGCATCTCTTTCTATAACGATGGCTCTGTTTAAATGCTCACAGCACTGTACTGCCATATAAATTCCTTTTTCCAATAAAACTTCATATATGCCCGAAAACACTTCTTTTGCAACATCTATATTTGACTCTGTGCCAATAGTTTTTCCAGAAATCTCACTTGTAGAACAGCCTACAACAAAAATTTCGCCCGGCTCTACTTTTGATTTTTCTATTATTTCTTTTACTACAAGCTTTGCTTGTTCTTTTAAATTTTCCATTTTCAAAACCTTTCTTTATATGCTTTCTATCTTTTTCTTTAAAGCATCTGATTCATAAGATTCTAAATATCCTGTTTCAATATAAAATTCTAAAGTTTCATTCGGACCTAACACCTTAATCTGTCCGTTTTGTTTTGCATATTCATAGCCTAAATGCTCTCCTGTTGCAGGAAGCACCATTCCCATTGACTGCTCCTGATAAGTTCTTGAAATCCAGCGAATTCCATAAGGCAAAACATCTGTCGGGTGAGATACAAAACATGAGCCCTCTTTTTGATACTGCATTGTGTACGCTCTTTTATTCTCATCACCATAATAATTTATACCAAAGCATATTTCAGGGTCATAACACTGAGTTTTGCTATCTACTGTATCCATAATGGTAATATCTTTTTCAAGTCTTTCAAAATAATTAATAAGTTCTTCTGACCCGTCAGTTTTATAAATCTTTATATTATCTAAATCTTTTTTTGCTGTATATAAAAGTTTTGCTCCCTCAAAAGGTTTGAAATTAATATGGCAAAGATACATATATTCGAGCGGATACGAACGCATATTTACTATTTTAATATTTATTTTAAATATGCTTTCATTTTCATATATTTTAATTTCGGGGCAGAATTTGTACTTCCTTATAAAAGCTGTATCGTGATTTAACTCTCCACCAAGCAAAATATATTTTCCCTTTTGGTCTTCATCACATATTATATATGCACTATCATACTCTGCATTTGGAATTTCACCATGCTGAGGATGTTCAAAATCCTTTTTCCCGAATGAAATAAGACCGCAGTGGTATAAAAACCCACCATAGTTTTCAAGATAAACAGATGTGTTTTTGGGTTCTTTTACAGTAGTCTGCATTGAAATATCTTCTCCGCCTACTTTAAAATGCCATATCTGCTGACCTTTAAAAGGAGTAAACACAAATGAGCATTTTGAATTTGTAACTTCCAAAGCCTCTACACCTGAAGAAGATTTAAACGCATCTATTTTAAACTCTCCAAAATTTATAAATTCTTTTTTAATTTCAGAAAAAAATCCTTTTTGTAAGTTAAGTTTCATTGTTTAAGCACCCCAATATAAATTTTTTATGTTGATTTTACCAGAAGTAAAAATGTTTGTTCGCAGGAGTTTTGCAAAGCAAAAATACATACATATTAATTATAGCACATCTTTATGAAAAGTCAAAATAATTAAGTCAAAATTCGGCATAATATTTAAAGGTGATATTTATGGTTGATTTATTCTTAAGTTTTGCTTTGTCGGGAGTAGCTATTCTATTAAATAAAAAATTCCCTGTGTTTAAAAAAAGCACAGTTTTATTTGCAGTTATTATAATTATCTCAGCTCAGGTTTTAGGAAAAACGCTGAAATTTTATACATTAATTCCTAATTGGGATAAAATTCTTCACTTCTTTTCGGGAATACTGTTTTATCAGGCGGGAAAAGAAATATATTTTAAAACAGGAAACGACAAAAACAACAAATTTTTGTATTTCAGCTTTCCCTTACTTTTTGCGATTTCCGTTGCATGTCTTTGGGAAATATGGGAGTTTACCGGAGATATGCTTTTTAAAACAAAT